>JAHFOU010000040.1 GCA_023261525.1 Planctomycetota bacterium
CGCGATGTGCTCCAGAAGATCACGCTGGAGACGGACCGCTTCGGCTTCGAGGTGGAGATCACGGCCAAGCTGGCCCGGCTCAAGGCCCGGATCTTCGAGGTGCCGATCTCCTACAACGGTCGGGACTACAGCCAGGGCAAGAAGATCACCTGGAAGGACGGCTTCGCCGCGCTGTGGTGGATCCTGCGCTACGGCTTGTTCGACTAGCCGCGCAGCTGGTTGAACCGGTCGGCGTCCACCGAGTTCAGGTGGCGGTGGCAGGCCAGGATGATGCCCAGGCCCACGGCGGCCTCGGCGGCGGCCACGCTCAGGCCCACGATCACGCCGACATGGCCCCAGGAGTCCCCGCGCATCCGGGCGAAGGCCGCGAAGGCCAGGTTGGCCCCGTTCAGCATCAGCTCCAGGCTCATCAGCACCACGAGGAGGTTGCGGCGGATCAGCACCCCCGCCGCGCCGATCGCGAACAGGGCCGCCGAGAGCAGGAGGGCGATGGAGACGGGCGTCACGCTTCCTTCTTCCGGCCCAGCACCACCGCGGCCACCATGGCGGCCACCAGCAGGAGCGAGGTCAACTCGAAGGGCAGGAGGGCCGGGCCCATCAGGGTCCGCCCCATCTCCTTCACCGTGCCGAAGCCCTCGGCCGCCGTGCCCGTGGCCGGGACGGCCTTCATCGCCGAGGCCAAGGCCGCCAGCAGGCCCGCGCCGATCCCGACGGCCACGGCCACCGGGGCCCGGCCCCGCCGGTCCAGGGCGTCGCCCTTGAGCTTGAGCAGCATGATGGCGAAGGTCACCAGGACCACGATGGCCCCGACGTAGACCACCACCTGGGCCGCGGCGGCAAAGGAGGCCGAGAGCAGGAGGTAGCAGACCGCCGAGGCGGTGAGCGAGAGCACCAGCCAGAGGGCCGAGCGGATGGGATGGCGCGAGGCCACCGTCCCGAAGGCCCCCGCGAGGGCCAGGAGGGCGGCTATCGCTTCCAGGATGCTGGGGGCTGGCGTACCAGGTCCTCCCGGTCCCGGACGAATTGACCGCGCTTCTCCAGGACGTCCGGGACGGCGTCCGTGAGGACGATGGCATCCACCGGGCAGGCCTCCTCGCAGAAGCCGCAGTAGATGCATTTCATCGTGTCGATCTCGAACTTGCTCGGGTAGCGGTCGCGGCCCTCCCAGCCCGGCGGGCAGGGGGCGGACTCGATGAGGATGGCGTCGGCCGGGCAGGCCGTGCCGCAGAGGTAGCAGGCCACGCACTTCACGTGCTCGTGGGCGTCCAGGTTCAGCTTGTGCTTGCCGCGGTAGCCCACGGGCAGGGTCCGCTTCTCCTCGGGGTAGTCCTGGGTGAAGCGCCGCCGGAACAGATGGGATGTGGTCACCCGGAATCCCCTCAGCAGGGCGGGGATGTAGAGGGCGTCCAGGAAGCGCTCGAAGCGGGTGGACTGGGTGCGGATCAGGGCCATCGGGAATCCAACCTTACCAAACCGCCACGACGGCGGCCAGGAGGCAGTTCACCAGTCCCAGGGGGATGAGGCCCTTCCAGCCCAGGGTCATGAGGTGGTCGTAGCGGAAGCGCGGCAGGCTCCAGCGGACCAGAATGAAGAAGGCCAGGAGGGCCGCCACCTTGGTGGCGAAACATCCCGCCGTCATCAGGCCCGCCAGCCAGCCGGTCCCCAGGGAGGCGGGATCCACGCCCGGGATCATCCAGCCGCCCAGGTACAGGGTCACGATCAGGGCGGACAGCAGGATCATCTCCGCGTTCTCGGCCATCATGAAGAGCCCGAAGCGCATCCCGCTGTATTCCGTGTGGTAGCCCCCCACCAGCTCGGGCTCGGCCTCGGGCAGGTCGAAGGGCAGGCGGTTGTTCTCGGCGAAGCAGGCCACCAGGAAGACCAGGAAGCCCACGGGCTGGGTGAAGAGGTTCCAGTGCAGGCCGGGCACGCCGAACAGGCTCCCCCCCTGCGCGGCCACGATCTCCCGCGGCGAGAGCGAGCCCGTCGTCAGGGCCACCCCCACGATGCCCAGGCCGAGCGCGATCTCGTAGGAGATGAGCTGGGCCGTGGAGCGGATCCCGCCCATGAGGCTGAACTTGTTGTTGGAGGCCCAGCCGCCCAGCGCGAGCCCGTAGACCGAGAAGGCGCCCAGGGCCAGGAACCAGAGGATGCCGATGTTGAGGTCGGCGCCCTGGAGCTGGACGCGGTGCCCGAGCAGGTCGATGTCGCAGCCCAGGGGCACCACGATCAGGGTGGCCAGGGCGGGCAGGAGGACCAGGATGGGGGCGAGGGTGAAGAGGAAGACGTCGGCCCCGGCGGGGACGGTGTCCTCCTTGAAGATCAGCTTGATGCCGTCGGCCAGGGGCTGGCCCAGGCCGAAGCGCTTGCCGATGCCCAGCATGCCCACCCGGCTGGGGCCCATGCGGTCCTGGAGCCAGGCGCAGCCCTTGCGCTCGGCCAGGGTCAGGAAGGGCACGACAGCCAGCACGGCCCCGATCAGGAAGGCCACCTTGGCCAGGTCCACGATCAGCTCGAAGCTCATGCGTGGGCGGCGGCCACGGGCGCGGCAGCCGCCTCGCGGAGGGCCTCGGGCAGGAGGGCGTGGACGTCCTTGGCGGCGTTCGCCTTCACCCCGGCCAGGGCGGCCAGGACGCGCCAGGCCTCCCGGGCCTCGCCGGGGGCCTTCACGGCGGGGCGGATCCACTGGGCCTGGTTCTGGGAGTTCACGTAGGTGCCTTCCGTCTCGGCGAAGGCCGCGACGGGCAGGACCAGGTCCGCGGTCCGGGTGAACTCCGAGGGCAGGAGGCTGAGGCAGGCCTTGAAGGAAGCGGCCTTCCAGCCCGACATCACCCCGGCGTCCGGCGCATGGCCCGGGATGAGGTCCAGGAGGACAATGGCGCCGCCCGGCCAGGCGCTCCCGGCCTTGAAGCCCAGGGCGGTGGCCCCGATGCGGTTGGGATTGCGGTCGGCGTCGATCTTGAACCCGCTCTTGAAGGTCCGGGCCTGGCCGTCGGCGTTGGCCAGGAGGACGGAGGCCTTGGCCAGCTTCCCAAGAAGGAAGTTCTCCTCGCTGGTGCCCCAGGCGGATCCCACGGCGGAGGCGCCGGGCAGTTTGCTCTTCAGGACGGCCAGGGCCTCCTCCCAGGAGACGGGCTTGCCGGCCAGCAGGGGCGTGGTCAGGCGCTCGGGGCTGTGGAGGTAGCGGCGGAAGTCGTGGCGCCCGATGTCGCAGACCCAGTAGTCGTTGACCTTGGGGTTGTGGCGGGGCCGGACCCGGGTGACGTGGTCGCGGAAGGAGTCCACGGAGATGGAGCACCCCCGCGAGCAGGCGTTGCAGGTGGAGGGCGTGCGCTTGAGGAACCAGGCCCGGCCCTGGTGGAGGTGGTCCTTGGTCAGGAGGGCGCCGACGGGGCAGGCGTCCACGACGTTGGTGAAGAGGGGGTTGTCGACGTTCGCGCCGGGGAAGAGGGCGATCTCGGCGTGGGCCCCGCGCTGGACGATGCCGAGGGCGCTCTCGCCGATGATGTCGTCGCAGACGCGCACGCAGCGGGTGCAGAGGATGCAGCGGTTGGGGACGTACTGGACGTGGGGGCCGAAGTCGACGCGGTCCTTGAGGATCTTGTCCTCCTCGAAGCGGCTCTGGAGCTGGTTCTCCTTGGCGGCGAAGTCCTGGAGTTCGCACTCGCCGGCCTGGTCGCAGGTGGGGCAGTCGAGGGGATGGTTGACGAGGAGGAACTCCATGACGCCCTTGCGGGCCTTGAGGGCCTTCTCGCTCCTGGTGAAGACCTCCATGCCCTCGGCGCAGGGGGTGTTGCAGGAGATGGCGGGCTTGGGCTGGCCCTTGATCTCGACCTGGCAGATGCGGCAGTTGCCGGCGACCTGGAGGGCGGGGTGGTAGCAGTAGTTGGGGACGTAGGTGCCGCTCTGCTTGCAGGCGTTGAAGACGGTGGTCCCGGGGGGGACCTCGATCTTCTTGCCGTCAATGGTCAGGGTGGGCATCGTCGGGGCATTTTCGGGTGGGGAGGGAGGGGATGCAAGGGTTCTGAAGAACATTGTGGACGGGGTTGCTCTTATCGAATATCTGACCTAGGATCAGGGCCGGCGTCGAGCCACATGACCCCAGAGGAATAAGCCGGGAGTACACAAGCATGGGTACAAACGAATCCGCCACAAAAAATCATGTGCCAAGGAACGCCACGCAGAAAAAATGTTTCATCGTCTACTCAACTAGAGACAGTCACGTCTCCAAGGTTATTGATCGCCTAACGGATCTACTGAGCAACGAGCTTTCATTTGCGCCCATCAAACTCGATGAAGCCCGCATCCCAGGCACACCGCTCCTACCAGACATCCTTCAATACTCAAAAGAATGCGATGTTGGCATTGTTATTTTGGACGGGCTCAGGCCCAATGTGCTACTGGAACTCGGGATGTTGCTTGGTAACGGAACCCCTTGCGTCGTGCTCCTTGAAAAGGATGCACAGATAAATGTCGCGTCATTGATTACCGATACCGGCCGCCAAGCAAGATCCGCGCCACAAATAAAAATCGACATATCAAAACATATCTCAGATATTTCAAATTTAAGCTGGAATCGCTACTCCATCGCAGATGACACCGGATTCCGCATAACAGTGCGAGAGGCAGTAAAGAAACTCATACCCCAGATTAAAAGTAACCGTGGTGATGACCACGAAAACTTTTCATCTAAAGTCCGACAAATTCTTCGCAAGATCGACAGCTCATCGGATATGGCTCCAGAGAAGCATGCGAATCTAATTAATAAAGCACATCAGGAAATGCTTTCCTTTTCCAAAGACCAAGCAAGTCACATATGTTTTCATATAGTCCGATCTCTCACTCAACGCAAAGAGCTCCAATCTGCCCTGAAGGAAGCCATTGTCGGCATAAAACTCGACCCAAACTATGCACAGCTTTACGAGATGAAAGGCGAAATCCTCTGCATGCTGGGCCAGCACAAGGATGGGATCAAAGAATTAAAGTCCGCTCACATTAAATATCCACAAAATAAATCGTTACTAAGAACTTATCTGGACGCCTTGAATGCGGATGGGAACCCAAAAGAGGTTCTGAAGAGGCTTTCCCGCTTGCCTTACGAATCCCTTCTCATCGATGACCTCATCCCCATAAAGGCCAGAGCGCTTCTATTGGATAACCAATTCCAAGCTGGCCTCAAATTACTTTTGGACATGTACGAGTACGACTCAAACGAATGGGCTATTCATTCTGTAATGTCTCTTCTCAAAGAGCATTCCCATGAAATCCTGTCCAAAGGGTTGATAGGGAAGATCCAAAAGAACGTCGTCCGTGCGATCATGAAAAATCATATCTCGTGCCGTACATGCATTATTGGCGGGTGTAAAACAGCAGGCCTAACTCAGGTATCGAACGCATTCGTCCATAAAAACTTTAATAACAAGAAACCGAGAACAGCAAACGCTCTTAACGAGTTCGCCTTCGATTTTATATCGGTCGGAGACTACAAAATGGCCTCAGATATTTTGAATAAGTCACTCAAACGATGGCCATCGCACTCCTACCTAAATGCCACATGCGGCATGTACCATCTGATCGCAAAAAAGAATATCAAGCTCGGGAAAAAGCATTACCTGAAATCCATCGAGATCCGGCCTTCAGATATGCCTCTAAGGCAAATGTACTTCTACCAATTAGGGAATTTCTTTAAGCAAGCCGGGAACCGGCTCGAAGCTACAAATTGCTATCAGCAAGCACTGGCGGTCCAAACTGATGCTATGCGGGATGAAGTGCAGACCGAATTTAACGCTTTACGAAAGGCTCGATCCACTCCATAGGGATCAAACCAGACTCACCCCATCTCAAACACCAGCACCTCCGCCTCCTCCTCCGCCTTCAGCGCCAACCGCCCCTCCTCACTGACCGCCGCCCCATCCCCCGCCTCCAACACCTCCCCATTCAACCCCACCCTCCCCCGGGCCACCTGGACCCAGGCATGTCGGCCCGGAGCAAGGCCATGCTCCACGGATTGCCCCGGAGCAAGCGCCGTGGCATACAGAGAAACGTCCTGTTGGACCGTCACCGAGCCCTCCCGGCCATCCGCAGAAGCCACCAGAAGCAGGCGGTTTAGCCTGGATTCCAATGCAAAAGCCTTCTGCTCGTACCCCGGTTTAAGATTCTTCGCGCGGGGAAGGAGCCAGATTTGAAGCAGATGGACAGCTTCGTTCGAGGAAGGGTTCGCCTCGCTGTGCCTCACCCCCGTCCCCGCGCTCATCCGCTGGACCTCCCCCGGATGGATCAGGGAGCCGTTCCCCATGCTGTCCTGGTGCTTCAGGACCCCGGAAAGCACATAGGTCAGGATCTCCATGTCCCGGTGGGGGTGCTCGCCGAAGCCCTGGCCCGGCGCCACCCGGTCTTCATTGATGACCCGTAGGCTCCGAAAGCCCATGAAGGCGGGGTCGTGGTAGTCCCCGAAGGAAAAGGTGTGGAAGGTGTCCAGCCACCCGAAGTCGAAGTGGCCGCGATCCCCGGAGCGTCGGATGCGGATCATGCCGGACAGGATACCATGTCCGCATGGACGTCTTCGCCCACGGGCTCTGGTCGGTCGCGGTCGCCAAGGGGGCCTCGAACCGCACGCAAAAGCCCCTGAGCCTGAAGCTGGCCCTGGCCTTCGGCGTCGCGCCGGACCTGGCCTCCTTCGGCATCCTCTTCGTCCAACGCCTCCTGGAGGCCGGCACCTTCCGTCCGGGCTTCCTGAAGGACGGCCACCCGGATCCGGCCCTGGTGCCCGCCTACGTCCACTCCCTCTACAACATCACCCACAGCCTGGTGACCTTCTCCGTCGTCTTCCTGATCGTCTGGGCGTTGAGGAGGAAGCCGCTCTGGGAGATGCTCGCCTGGCTTCTCCACATCCTCTGCGACCTGCCCACGCATTCGACGCGCTTCTTCCCCACGCCCTGGCTCTGGCCCTTCCCCCATCCCTTCCTGGACGGATGGCCCTGGGCCCGCTGGGGATTCCAGATCCCCAACTACCTCCTGCTGGGGCTCACGCTCTGGCTCGCGTTCCGAAGGCCAGGCCCAGGCTCCCGAGCGCCGCGAACCCCGCCGCCGAGCCCAGCGCCAGGCCCGGGCCTCCCCAGCTCCACAGGGCCCCGCACAGCAGGCTCGCCAGGAGGGTCGTGAGGCCGGTCACCAGCTGGAAGGCCCCGAAGGCCGTCCCGCGCGACTCCGCGCCCACCAGGTCCGAGACCAGGGCCTTCTCCGTCCCCTCGGTCAGGCCCGAGAAGAGGGCGTACGCGCAGAAGATGCCCTACATCGCCCCCGGCGTCGTCACCCGCGCGAAGGCCGCGTAGGTGATCCCGTACACCAGCCAGCCCGTCAGGAGCAGGCGCCTGCGGTCCATGCGGTCGGCCAGGTAGCCCGCCGGCACCGAGCAGAGGGCCCTCAGGGCGCTGAAGGCCGCCCACATCAGGGGGATGGAGGCCAGGGGCACGCCCACCTCGCCGGCCCGCTTCAGGAGGAAGGCGTCGCTCGAGAGCCCCAGCCCGAAGAGGCCCACCCAGAGGAGGTAGCGGCGGAAGGCCGGCGGGAGGGGGCCCTTGCCATGGGCGGTGGCCGGAGCGGGGACCACTTCGGAGGCCGGGACCTCCTCCACCCAGGCCAGGCCGATCAGCACCGTCAGGGTGCCCGGGATGGCCGCCAGGAGGAAGACCGTGGACAGGGTGATGGCCCCCTGGCCCCGCATCAGCCACCACACGATCAACGGGCCCAGGGTGGCGCCCAGGTGGTCCATGGCCCGCTGGACCCCGTAGGCCAGTCCGCGGAGGGCCTTGGGCGTGCTGTCGGCGATGAGGGCGTCGCGGGGGGCATTGCGGATGCCCTTGCCCGTGCGGTCGGCCCAGCGCACGGCCAGGACGTGCCAGGGCGAGGTGGCGAAGGCCAGGAAGGGCCTCGCCATGCCGGCCAGGGCGTAGCCCAGCACGGTGGGGCCCTTGCGGCGGCGGCCCCTGTCCGAGAAGCGGCCCGAGACCACGCCGAGCACGCTGGAGAGGGCGTCGGCCACGCCCTCGATCAGGCCCAGGAACCAGGGCCCGGCGCCGAGGTTCCCCAGGAAGGCCGGCAGGAGGGGGAAGACGCTCTCCCCGCCCAGGTCGGTGAGGAAGGACAGGGTCCCCAGGACCCAGACGTTGCGCGGGAGGCGGGGGGGCTTCTCCGTCACCGGACCATGCGCTTGCGGTTGCGGACGAAGTCCTCGAAGAGGTACTGGCCCAGATTGTCGAGCGAGGCGTAGTAGGCCCGGCCCTCGTTGACCTGGGTGAACTCCCTCACGAAGCGGGTCAGGTACGGATCGTCCGTCACCATGAAGGTGGTCACCGGGATGCGGTTGCGGCGGCAGGTGGCGGCCTCGCGCAGGGTGCTGGCCACGATCTTGGGGTCCAGGCCCCCGGAGTTGAGGTAGAGGCGGCCGTTCTCCATCAGGGCCGAGGGCTTGCCGTCCGTGATCATGAAGATCTGGCGGTTGGGGTGCTTCTTGCGCCTGAGGAGCTTCTGGGCCAGCTGGAGCCCGGCCGTGGTGTTGGTGTGATAGGGCCCGACCCCGGCATAGGGCAGTCTCTCGAGCGGGATCTGCCAGGCCTCGTCGCCGAAGACCACCACGTCCAAGGAGTCCTTCGGATACCGCGTCTCGATCAGCTCGGCCAGGGCCAGGGCCACGCGCTTGGCCGGGGTGATGCGGTCCTCCCCGTACAGGATCATGCTGTGGCTGATGTCCAGCATCAGCACCGTGGCGCAGGAGGCCGAGACCTCCTTCTCGCGGACCTCCAGGTCCTCCTCGCGGAAGCTGAGGTCCTCGATCCCGCCGCGCTTGAGCGCGTTGTGGGTGGAGGCGATGGGGTCCAGGTCCGAGAAGGCGTCCCCGAAGGCATAGGGACGGGTCTCGGGCAGGCTCTCGCCCGCGCCGCCGACGTGGGGCAGGGCGTGGTTGCCTCCCAGGACGGCCCCGGGGCGCAGGCCCGAGAAGATGCGGTCCAGGGAGTCCTGGCGGATGCCCCGCTCGCCGCCCGGGGTCAGGCGGAAGCCCGCTTCCGTGGGTGCGATGAGCTCCCGCTTCTGGAGCTCACGGCGGAACTGCTCCAGGTCGGTCCCCGGGGGGATGTAGCGGCGGCGCTGGAGATCCTGCATGACCTCAAGCACCCGGTCGACGTCGCCGTTCAGGGTGATGAGGAGCTGGTTGAAGAGCTTCATCAGCTCCTGGAAATCCGAAAGGCGCCGGGCCAGCTCGGCGTCGAACTTCGCGTAGCGGACCTTCACTCCTCGGCCTCGGGCCCTCCCAGGAGCTGCTTGAGCATGTCCCCGTACTGGGTGGAGACCCCGTCCTCCTCCTTCGAGATGAGGGAGTGCTGGCTCATGCCCTCCAGGACCATCTCCATCAGAAGGAAGCGCTCCTCCTGAGAGGCGGGCTTGGCGTGCTTGACGACGAAGTCCTCCAGGCCGGGGACCTCGCCCAGGGCCTTGCGGTAGGCGGCCGTGCCCATGTCGTCCGTCAGGAGGACGGCGTGGTCCTTGGCGAACCAGCGCGTGAGGGGGTCGTAGGGGCCGTCCGGCTCGGGCGCGGCGGCGGCCGCCTTCCCGGCGGCCCCGGAGGCCCTGGCCTTGCGGACGTGGACCTTGGGGAAGCGCTCCTGGAAGCGGGCCTTCACGGCCTCGCCGACCAGGCGCTTGGCCACGGCCAGCACGCCTTCCTGCTCGCCCTCGTGCACCAGCTCGATGCGGCCCGTCACGGCGGGCAGCATGGCCTGGAGGTCCAGGATGCGGGGATAAGCCGGCTCGCCCGTGGTGACGGCCCGGCGCTCCATGGCGCTGACCACGGCCTCCAGGGCCGAGATGGAAAGCCTCGCGCTCACGCCGGAGCTGCGATCCACCAGGGCGGACTTCCTCGCCTGGAAGGCCACCTCCTCGACCAGGCGCCTCAGGAGCTCGGGCACCGGCGCCGCGGGGCCTCCGCGCTCGGTCCACGCCTCCTGGGCCGTGATGCGCACGGCGTCGTCCAGGCTCTTGGGGTAGTGGGTGAGGATCTGGGAGTCGAGGCGGTCCTTCAGCGGCGTGATGATGCTGCCGCGGTTGGTGTAGTCCTCGGGGTTGGCGGAGAAGGCGAGGAGGAGGTCCAGGGGCATGCGGACGGGGAAGCCGCGGATCTGGATGTCGCCTTCCTCGAGGATGTTGAGGAGGCCGACCTGGATGCGGGTCTGGAGGTCGGGCAGCTCGTTGATGGCGAAGATGCCGCGGTTGCTGCGGGGCAGGATGCCGTAGTGGATGACGCCCTCGTCGGCATAGGAGAGGCGCTGGGTGGCGGCCTTGATAGGGTCCAGGTCCCCGATGAGGTCGGCCATGGAGACGTCGGGCGTGGCCAGCTTCTCGTGGTAGCGGGCCTCGCGGGGGAGCCAGGCGATGGGCAGGCGCTCGCCCTCCTTCTCCACCCTCGCCTTGGAGGAGGCCAGGACGGGATGGAAGGGGTCCTCGTTCAGGGGCGAGCCCTCGATCATGGGGATGGCCTCGTCCAGGAAGCGCACCAGGCCGCGCAGGAGCCGGGTCTTGGCCTGGCCGCGCAGGCCCAGCAGGATGAGGTGATGGCGGGAGAGGAGGGCGTTCTGGAGCTGGGGCAGGACGGTGTCGTCGTAGCCGACGATGCCCTCGAAGAGGGGCTTGCCCGACTCCAGGGCCTTGAGGAGGTTCTGCCTCAGCTCGTCGCGGACGGAGCGGGATTTCCAGCCGGAGGCCTTGAGCTCCCCGAATGTCTTCGCAAGGGCCATGGGCGTTACGGAGCGGGCGGGGAGATCCGGACCAGGCAGGTGCCGTGGCGATCCACCCGGGCCGTGAAGGAGCCGCGGAACTCCCCGAGGTCCTCGCGGGCCCAGAGGTCCCTCACCCGGCAGGCCTGGCGCTCCGGGAGGCCCAGGGACTCCCAGGCCACGGCGACCCTGCGGCCCTCGCGCTCCCCCAGGTTGAAGAGGCCGACGGCCAGGGACCCGTCCGCCAGGGGCTTGGCCCAGACCTCGGCCATCTCCCCCGAATGGGTGGTGCCGCCGATGCGGCTGGCCTGGCAGCCGAGCGGGTCCTGGTCGACCGCGATCACCTCCGGATTGGTCAGGATGCGTTTCGTCGCGGGCGTCATGCGGCGCACGTCGCAGCCGATCAGGAGCGGCGCCGCCAGCAGGCACCAGAGGCTCATGTGGGTCTGGTACTCGATGTCGTTGCATCCGCCCTTCGCGACGTTGCCCTTGCCGTACATCCCGACGACGAGCATGTCCGGGTCGTTCCAGTGCCCGGGCCCGGCGTAGGCGTGGAGGCCGTCCTGCTTGCGGAAGCCGATCTGGTAGATGGACTCCCAGCTGTCCTCGATGTCCCCGCTGGTCCGCCAGAGGTGGATGCCGGACTTCGCGCCCCACTCCCAGGGCTTGTTCTTCCCCCATTCGCAGGCGCTGAAGACGATGGGGCGGCGCGTGGCCCTCAGGGCCTGGGCCATGCGCTGGTAGAGCATGGGGCCGTCCACCCCGGGCGGCACGTAGCAGAAGTCGTACTTGAGGAAGTCCACGCCCCAGGACGCGAAGGAGGCGGCGTCCTCGCTTTCGCAGGCATAGCTCCCGGGCATCCCGGCGCAGGTGTGGCTCCCGGCGCAGGAGTAGATCCCGAACTTCAGGCCCTTGCCATGCACGACCTCGGCCAGGGCGGGGAGGCCCTTGGG
>JAHFOU010000331.1 GCA_023261525.1 Planctomycetota bacterium
TCCTCGAGTTCCTGGATTCGGAGCGCATCGACCTGCGCCTCCTCGCGATCGAGATCGTCGGGGACCTCCAGTACAAGGAGGCGGCCGACCGTCTTCAGAAGCTGATCGACAACGGCCCGCCCCGGACCTATTTCCCCGCCCATGTTCGCAAGATGTTCGATCCCAAGCTCCGGGAGCGCAAGGAGCAGGAGATGTACTTCGAGGAGCGCATCGAGACCGTGAAGTCCCTCGGGAAGCTCGGGGTCCTCACGCCCGAGGTCATGGACCGCCTGTTCGCGAAGGCCGAGCTGGAGGAGATCGACATCGCCCACAAGGTGGCGGAGGAGCTCGAGGACATCCGCAAGGACGACAAGCACAAGGAGACGGGGGCCAAGACCGCGTTCAAGGGGGCCTACTGGTCGGACGAGAAGACCAAGGGCCAGCGCTTTTCCCTCCAGCAGGCCCTGGCCTCCGTCGCCGTGGATGCGGCGTACTTCGACTACCGCCTGAAGGTCGGCGTGCCGGAGGCCGTCCGCGTCCTCCTGGATCCCATCCTGAACCGCATCCCCAAGAAGAGCACGGGCATCGAGGACAACGAGGTGCCCGAGTACTCGGTCCGGCTCCAGCTGGCCGCCAACATCCTGAAGGAGTACTGGGGCCGGATCGACCGCGAGGTCGCCCAGGCCCGCCGCTTCAAGACCATGCCGCCGCCTCCCGAAGGCTCCCGCTAGGGCTTCTTCGACTGGAGGGGGGTCTCGAGATCGACCAGCCATTCCTCGGGGGACTTCTTGCCCGGGAGGGAGCCGAGGTCGCAGACCAGGACGAGGCGGTCCTCATAGCGCCTGGCCGGGATCTTCACCGGACGCCAGCCCTGGAGCCAGGACTGGGAGACGACCGTGCACAGCCAGTTGGGCGAGGCGATCATCCGGGCCCCGTCGATCCCCAGGGCCTCGAAGTCCGGCTGGTAGACCGCCGTCTCGCCCGCGCCCTGCTTGAGCCAGAGGAACTTCTTGAACCCGATGGAACGGGGCGCGCCACCCTCGTCGGCGTTCAGCGGAACGGCCTTCCCCGAGCGGTCGAGCTGGAGCTGGACGGGATAGGCGGCGATCCCGATGTGGTTCAGGTCGAACCCGTTGTGGTTGTAGAAGGTCTTGGTCACCTCGCGCATCGAGCGGATCCTCAGCACGGGGCTTCCCCATTCCAGGAGGAGGCTCACCGTGGACTCCCCGACCACGTCCGCCTTCTCCCCGTTCCCCTTGGTGGCGGAGGGGCGGCAGGTCATGCGGATCTCGCGCTGGAAGGGGTTGGGCTCCAGCACCTCGACCTTCTGGGGAGGGCCGAAGTTGAGGTCGAACACCTGGGGGTGGTCGGCCTTCCCCTGGCCATGGGCGCGGACCAGGGCCTCGACCTGGGGGGCGTACTTCGCGTCGTCGATGCAGCCGGTCGCCACCCCGTTGGGGCAGACCTGGAGCACGTAGTCCCCCTTCAACGCCTGGATCTGGAGCATGGCGAGGCCGCCCTGCCCCCCGATGGGGATCCCCACGCGGAGGAGCCCGTTCTCGGCCACGCAGGCATCGGAGCCGGTGGAGGCCGTCTGGGTGGAGATGTTCCAGGGCGGCAGGGGGACGGCCTCCGCCGCGCCGGGCTCCACGGCGTAGGTCCGGGTCTGGCCCTTCTCGAATCGATCCTGGAAGACCAGGGTCCTGGCGGCCCTGTCATAGGCCGACGCCATCGCCTTCCCCTTGGCATCCCGCAGGGTGAATTCCCCTTCGGGGAGGTCGAGGACCTGGAAGATCGTGGTGAGTTCCCGGGCCGCGGAGACCTGGTTCCGGACGGAGAAATGGAGGACCTTCGGAGGCTCTTCGGAGAAGGCCGAAGTCAGGAGGAGACAGAGGGAGATAGAGACGGAACTCCTAAGCATCCTCAGGTATCATGTCATGCCATGCTGAGGCGCGCAAGGGAGGGGAGTTCCGGTCTCGTCCTCCTGGTCGTGGTGGGAGCGCTGGGGGTCATGGCCCTGCTGGCCGCGGCCTTCGTGAGCATGGCCCAGCTGGAGCGCAAGGCCACCCAACAGAGGGTCTATGCGACGAAGGCCCTGCTTCTGGCCCGCAGCGGGATCGAGGATGCCCTGGCCCGCTTGTCCGCCGGGCAGGACCCGGACGCTCCGGAAAGCCGTTATGGTGGGGAGGATTGGGATGCGGACGGGGCCCTGTCCGCCGTGGAGGGGGCCAACGAGCTGTACCGGGTGGGGACCCTGAACACCGCGGATTGTCCCGTCTCCCAGAGCATGCGTTCGAGCTTCTATACCAGGATCTCGGCCGCCTCCGCCTCCCCGGCCCTGATTCCCGTCGGCGGCCGCCAGCGCGCCTGTTCCGGACGCTTCTCGGCGGGCGACACCTATGCCCTGAGGCTCCTGCCGGCCGGTGGGATCCATGTCAACGGCGGGGATCCGGCGGCCGCCGCCACGGCTGGGTACAACGCCGTGCTGAAGCGGATCCTGGGCACCCTGGCCGAAGCCATCGACCGCCAGGACGGGGTCAACGACGGGCTCCCGGTGGACCAGACGGACGGGGAGAACCTGATCCTGATGCGCCCTGCCTCCGGCTGGCGCTCCCTCGACCAGATCCGCCAGGCGGCCCTCGGTGGCAGCCAGGCCAGGCTTGAGGCCCTGATGGACCAGATCGCCCTGGATGCCTGGGTGGATCTCAAGGTGATCGCGCCGACCCCGGCCCCCGCGCTCCAGGCCATGTCCGGCCTCTCCTTCCAGACCTGGGCCGACATCAAGCTCGGGCGCCCCGACCCCCTGCTCCCTCCGGTCCGGAGCGCGCCGGGCTTCGAGAAGATCGGCGCCAAGGTGGTGGGTCGGGCTCCGGTCGACCTGGCCTGGGCGAGGACCTCCCGCCCCGCTCTCATCGCCCTGATCGCCGGACTTAAGGGGCTGTACCTGGACGAGTCGACCGCCTGCAATGCCCCTCCCATCGCGGCGGATCTCATCGGCACCCTGCGCCCGGCGGAGATCGTGCTCGACTGGGCCCAGCCGACGGACGACTGCCGTCAGGCCGTCGCCCGCATCCTGTCCTCCACGTCCGACCTCAGGACCTGGGACCAGTGGAACGCCTTCTGCGACTCCCTGTCCATGACCGGGATCCCCGACCTCGCCCAGGCC
>JAHFOU010000041.1 GCA_023261525.1 Planctomycetota bacterium
GCCCCTTCAACCGGCTCTGAGGCGGAAGACGCCCAGGGCCCGCTTGAGGTCCCGGACCGAGTCCCCCCCGAACTTCTCCAGCAGGGCGTCGGACAGCACCCAGGCCAGCATGGCCTCGGCCACGGGCACCGCGGCGGGAACCACGCAGGTGTCCGAGCGCTGATAGGAGGCGGCCACGGCCTTCTTCGAGAGCAGGTCCACGGAGGGGAGGCCCTTCTTCAGGGTCGAGATGGGCTTGAGAAGGATCCGGGCCTCCACGACCCCGCCATTGGTGATCCCGCCTTCCAGGCCTCCGGCCCGGTTGGTCGGACGGAAGTAGCCCCGGCCCCGGCTCCAGCGGATGGCGTCCTGGGACCGGCTCCCGACGGAGGCGGCCTGGGCCTCGGCCTGGCCGAGCAGGACGCCCTTGACCGACTGGATGGACATCAGGGCCTGGGCAATGCGGCCGTCCAGCTTGCGGTCCCACTGGACGGAACTGCCCAACCCAGGCGGCACGCCGAAGGCCGAGACCTGGACGACGCCGCCGAGGGTCTCCCCGGCGGCCTTGGCCCGGTCCACGGCCTTGAGCATGCGCCCGGCGGCGGCCCGGTCCGCGCAACGCACCGGCGAGGCCTCGACGGCCGCGAGCCTGCGGCGGTCGGAGAGGTCCGCGGGCCCCGCCTTCACCGTCCCGATCTGGAGGACCTGGGCCGCGCAGGAGATCCCGGCCTCGGCCAACAGGGCCTTGCAGACGGCGCCCAGGGCCGTGCGCATGGCGGTCTCCCGCGCGCTGGCCCGCTCGGAGACGAACCGGGTGTCGTCGAAGCCCCACTTCAGGCACCCGGCCAGGTCGGCGTGGCCCGGACGGGGCACGCGGTTCGGCGGAACCTCCAGCCCCTCCCAGTTCTTGTAGTCGAGGTTCTCGATCACCAGCGCCAGCGGGGCCCCGGTGGTGACCCCGCGGACCAGGCCGGCCAGGATGCGGGCCTGGTCCTTCTCGATGCGCTGGCGGCCGCCGCGGCCATGGGCGAACTGGCGGCGGGCGAGGTCCCTGCGGATCTCCGCTTCTGACAGCCTCAGCCCGGCGGGCAGGCCGTCCAGGATGCCGACCAGGGCGGGGCCATGGGACTCGCCGGCGGTGAGGAGGCGCACCCTTCTACTCCCTGGCCTCTGCCCAGGACGAGAGCCGGAGCCCTCCGGGCGGATCGTAGAGAAGCGTCAGGTCATCGAGGACAGGGGAGTCCAGGATGGGCGTGTTCGAATCCAGGGGCGTCACCCGCCGGAACACCACCCTCAGGCGCAGGCCGCCCGCGGGCGAGGTCCCCCGGACGTCCCACTCCTGACGCTCGGGGGTCCAGCCCCGTCCCTGCGTCGAACGGGAGCGGACAGGATCGCCGCCGAAGAGGTACTGGCCACCCGCGGGGTCCACGAGCTCGAGCTCCGCGTACTCGTCGGGAAGGTCCACGGGGCGGTACCAGGTCCAGTGGATGGTGCGGATCAGGGATCCGGCGGGCAGGAAGACGGGGGCGCTCAGCCAGGAGGCGGCCTCGTCGTCCGTCGGGGCGGGGTCGCCCGGGGCCTTGTAGGCGGCCCCCTTGTAGTAGCGGCCGGACTTGTAGCGGCCGGAGGCCAGGATCCCGGGGCTGAGCAGGGTGTCGGCCGGAACCGCCCCCCCTCCGTCAGGCGCCCCGCCGAAGTCCCAGATCCCGAACTCGTCCAGGGTGGCGTCGGCGCCCCCGGCGTCATAGGTCGGGAAATTCGCCGACAGGAAATCCGTGCGGGCGTCGCGCTGGGCGAGCGGACCCAGGGCGATCAGGTGGGCCAGGGCCCCGCCGTCGGCATCCAGCGTGAGGTCCGTGGCCAGCAGGGGGGCATTCGAGGAATACCGGTAGGTATCGTTGGAGCCCTGACCTCCGGCGGAGCCGTCGTTGAGGACGATCTCCCCGCAGGCATGGTTGGTGTTGGCCAGGAAATCCCAGGCCATCGTGACCAGGGACCAGCGGTGGGGCTGGGGCCAGACGCAGGTGAAACGGTGCTCCGCGTTGGTGTCGCCCGCGGCCTGCCCCACCTCGAACTGCGCGCAGAGGCCCGTGAAGTTGTTCCAGAGGGCGTCCCCGACGAAGAAGAACTGCATGTTGGCGGGATTCGACGATTGGACGACGTTGGGCGCCATCACGTACGGGTGGCTCCTGCCAAAATTCCTCTGCAGGTAATCCGGCTTCACCCAGAAGGACATCACCCCATGGAAGCCGTTCATGTTGCCCCGGCCCAGGTAGGCCGGCACATGCAGGGATTCCGCGTAGACCCCGTCGGGGTAGAGCGTGTTGAGCTTCGGCACCTGGAAGACGCTGTTGCCCAGCTCGTTCGTCGCCAGCTGGGAGGCGAAGGCCTGGCACTGGCTGTTGCCCTTCGCCACATCCAGGTCGAAGCGGTCGTCGAAACGAGCCAGCAGGGTGAGGTCCTGGCTCGCGGCCGTGACCGCATAGAAGTCGCCCGCCTCCGTCTCCACCGTCGCCAGCTGGAGGTTCCCGTCGTAGTCCGCCGGGGTCATGACCAGAGCCCCGGAAGGACGCGTGCAGGGCTCGGGATAGCTCTGCAGGGCCACCCCCTGCCCCATCCCCGCCAGGGCATGCCCCCAGGTCCTCTCCCGTCCGGGACCCCGGCTCAGGCTGAGGAAGGAGGCCTGCCCGGGAAGGCGGACCCCGGTCTCGTCTCCGAAGACCTCCGCCGCCCCCAGGCTGTCGGAAACGAAGTCCCGCTGGGTGCTCAGCCTCAGCACGGAAGGTCCGGCCAGGGTGCTTTTCAGCGTCCTGGCGGCCAGGAGCCTTCCGGCGCCGTCCAGCACCCGCCCGAGGCTTTCCAGCTCCAGGGGCTGGAAGGCCCCGTCCAGGCTGAACTCCGTCGAATAGGCCGACAGGTCGCTCTTGTCCACGGTCTTCCAGAGGCTGAGGTTCGGGTTCAGTTTGTTCAGGTCCGTGTTCGGATTGAAATTCGCCTTCAGGAGGTCCCGCTTCGGCGCGGAAAAGACGCCCCCCGACTCGTCGTAGGCGGCCTGGGCGTCCGCGAGGCGGGTCTCGGCGGCGGCCCAGGCGGCCTCGTTCGAGGCCGTGGGGTCGGCCTCATAGGCGGCCCAGGCGTCGTCGTAGTCGGCCTGGGCGGCGTCGAGGGCGGCCTGGGCCTCGTCGGTCGTGATCCTCAGCAAGCTGTCGCAGAGGGCGTTGAACTGGGACCAGGTCTTCACCTCGGCAACGGACCGGAGGATGCCGTCGGCCATCTTGTGGCAGTCGTCCGTGGGCGACCAGGCGTTCGTAAGCTGGGTCAGGCGCATGAACCCCGCACGATTGCCATCCCTCCAGGCCGTCGTGTTGGACTCGTCCCGATAGGCCCCCTTCAGGCCGTCCAGCAGGGCGATCAGGACGGGGCGCCGCCGGCGCGCCCAGGCGAAGGAGACGGGCGCCCTGCCCAGGATCCTCCCCGCGCCGATCCTCTCGAACCCGGGCGCGTAGCTCCCCGGGACGTCGACCCTGCGGATGGCCTTGATCTCGGAGGCGCCCCGGTAGGGCATCGACTCCCCTTCCGGAGGGTTGTTCGGCTTGATGACCCGCTTGTCCACCCAGGCACTGAAGGTGAGGTAGGGCCTGAAGGCCTCCAGCTTGGATGGGCTGAAGCCCGCGGCCCCGACCTGCTCCCAGCCCTGCCAGCCCGACGCCGGCCTCCGGGTGACCAGGTTCTCCCCGTCGGTCCGGTCCACCGGGAGCCCGTCGTCCGCGCCGTCCTCCCGGTCCAGGGCCTCGGCCAGGGTGCCCAGGATGCGCCTCAGCACCGCGTTGTACCCCGCCGTGGCCGGCTGGGCGGGGTCCCCCCCGTTGACGAAGATCCCCCCGGAGTGGACCTTCAGCGCATAGGTTCCCTTGGCGGTGTCCGAAGCCAGGGCCCCGCTGTATCCGCGGTCCCTGCCGTCCATCCTCAGTTCTGCGGGGCCTCCGGCCGACGACCGGACGCAGAAGCTCGGCCTCAGGGCATTCCTCAGCGGGCAGGCGTCGGTGTCGGCCGGGGAGCCCGGGCCGGTCCGGTGGTAGACCTCCTGGGCGGCCTCATAGCCGGACAGCTGAAGATCCCCGTCCCAGTCCTCGCCGAGATAGGCATTGGCGGCGGCATCCGGGTCCTGGCCCAGGGCGACGCGGGCGACCGCGTCCTCGATCCCGCTGCGGGCCAGGAGAAAGGCCCGGGTGGCCTCCAGGCGCTGCTGGGAGGCCTTGCGCTCCAGGCGGGCCACGGTCACGAGCACCGCGGCCAGGGCGGCCAGCACCCCGAGCACGCCGACCACCACGAGCAGGGCGATGCCACGGCCAGGGCTCTTCATCGCGATGCGCCCTCCAGGATCCTCGAAAACTCCGGGAAGGAGATGCCGATGCATTCCGCCCCCCGGACCACGGTCCTTCCCTCGGCCATCGTGCCCGCCATCGCCAGCGCCATGGCGATGCGGTGATCCCCCGCAGATCCTACCACAGCGCCCCTCAGGCGGGCCGGACCTTCCACGAGGAAGCCGTCCGCCGTGCCCTCGATGCGCGCCCCCAGGGCGCGCAGTCCCGTGACCAGGGTGTCGATGCGGTCGCTCTCCTTCACCCTCAGCTCCCCGGCCCCCGTCACCCGGGTCTCGCCCCGGGCCTGGCAGGCGGCCACGGCCAGGGCCGGGAGCTCGTCGATGAGGGCGGGAACCTCGGCCGGAAGGATGCAGGTGCCCTTCAGGTCGCCCCCTTCCACTTCAAGGTCGCCGACCTCCTCCCCGCCCGCCGTTCCCATGGGCCTCACCCGCACACAGGCCCCCATGCGCCTGAGGACCTCGAGAAAGCCCAGGCGGCCGGGGTTGAGACAGACCCCTTCGGCCAGGATGCGGGAACCCGGCCGGCCGGCTGCGGCGCAGAGCAGGAAGGCGGCCGAGGAGGGATCCCCCGGGATGTCCAGGTCGGCGCCCTCCCAGGAGGCCCCGCCCTGGACGGAGACCGTCCCGTCCGCGACGCCCACCTCCACGCCGAGGAAACGCAGCATCCGCTCAGTATGGTCCCGGGTCGGCAGGGTCTCCTCCACCGAAGTCCGCCCCTCGGCGGAGAGGCCGGCCAGCAGGACCGCCGTCTTCACCTGGGCGCTGGGGACCGGGGACTTCCAGGAGATCCCCTTCAGGCGTCCGCCCTTCACCGTGAGCGGAGGCCGTCCTCCCTCCTCGCAGGAGATGTCCGCGCCCATGGCCCTGAGCGGGACCGCCACGCGCTCCATGGGCCGGCGGCGCAAGGAGGGGTCCCCGGTCAGCGTGACCTCGAAGGGGCAGGCGGCCAGCACCCCGGCCAGCATGCGCAGGGTGGACCCGGAGTTTCCGCAATCGAGGGCGCCGGCCGGAGCCCTCAGGGACTCCCGGCCTCCGCCGGACAGGACGACCTCCCCGCCTTCCCGCGCGACGGCAGCGCCCAGGGCCTCGAGCACGCCCACGGTGGAGAGGGCGTCCGCCGCGCTCGAGAAGCCCCGGATCCGCCCCCCCTTGCGGGAGAGGGCCAGCAGGATGGACGCCCGGTGGGACAGGGCCTTGTCCCCCGGGACCTTCAGGCGGGCTCTCAGGGCCGGGGCGGGAAGAACCTCAAGATCCACCGGATCAGAAGGAGAAGATCCAGAGGAGGCGGCGGCTGTGCCTGCGGCAGGCGTGGTCGCCCTCGCGGTAGACCCGCTCGGAGGAGCCCCAGAGGCCCAGCAGGTTCAGGTCCGTCAGGCGGACCTCCTGCACGCTCCCGTCGGCCCCGCGATCCACGGTGCGCAGGCCCAGGTTGAGGATGCCCAGGAGGCCCAGGTTCACCTCGTCCGAATGATGGGAGAGCAGGAGCGGGGAGCTGACGTGCCAGAGGTAGTTGTTCCGGTAGAACCAGAACGGCACGGCCCCGCGGATCCCGCCGAACTCCAGGGCCGGGATCTCCTCCCGGCTCGATCCGGCGGGCAGGAACCAGAACAGCCTCCGGGAGCGCTCGCGGACCAGGCGGTCCCCTTCCAGGAACTGGCGCTCCGTGGTGTTGTGGAAGCCCAGGAGGTTGAAGTCCCGCATGAGGACCCCGGAGGCCCGGCCGTCGGCGGTCCGGTCGACGCGGGTGGTCCCCACGTGGAGGATCCCGAACAACCCCAGGGAGAAGTCCTTCTTGTGGTACATCCCCAGGAGGGGGATGGACACATAGCCTTCCTCGCCCCAGCTGTAGAACCCCAGGGGAGGGATGCCCTCCATGCCGGAGGAGGCCGCCGCCAGGGCCAGTTCCTCCTCGGGGGAGCCGGGAAGCTGGCGGACCGTCCCGCCGCATCCGGACAGTCCGGCGGCCAGGAGCAGGAGGGACAGGACCAGGAAGGCTCTCGGGTTCACGGCAGAGGGGATTGTACCGGCCCTGGGGAGGCAGTCAAACGGGGAGCCCCGCCCCAATGACGCCGGGCCTTCCGGATGACCGGAGGGCTCCAGGAAGGCATCCGCGGCAGGTCCTCCACCGAGAACCGGCGGGACCAGAACAGCGGGCAGGAGCCGTGGGCCGGGATGTCCTCGCGCAACCGGATGGGCAGGGGCTCCATCCCGTCCACGCACAGCTCCAGCTCCACCTCCCAGACCGGGTAGGGGTTGTCGTTGACCACCACGGCCTGGAGCTCCAGGGAGCGGAAGGCCCCGGAGCGCATGCGCAGGTTGGTGAGCGGCCTCTCCCCGGAGGAATCCGCGCGGCGGTCCAGGAAGATGCGCGGGAGATCCGCGGACGCGACCTCCTGCCCCCCCCGCAAGGCCCAGGCCCCGCCCCAGGCCAGGGCGGCGGCGGCCAGGGCCAGCCCCAGGGCTTCGACGGCACGCAGGTCCCTCGACAGGGTCCGACCCAGGAGGAGTCCGGCCCAGCCGCTCAGGGCCAGCTGGAGCAGCCAGAACCTCAGGCCTTCCCGGCCGAGTGCGGAAGCGAGCGGGCCCGGGACGGGGAACCAGCCCAGGTCCCCACACCAGCCCGCGACCAGCAGGATGGCGCCCATCGTCAGCAGGAGGCCCTGGCGGGCCGTCATCGGCCGGGAATGCCCCAGGGCCCTCAGGCCGGCGCAGAGGACGAAGGCGATCATCGGAAGACCGAAAAGCTGCCAGGCACTCCAGGGCGGTGTCCCGCCATACAACCAGGACAGGGCCCAGATCCAGGCGGCCAGCACGGCGGCCAGGGCGATGGTGAGACGGGGTTTCAGGATGTCACCGCCCCTGTGAACGAAGCCCGGGGGGAAAGGTTCAGGGCCTCTTCATAACAGGAAAGCATGGTCCCGGCATTGATCCTCCAGTCCGCCCTCTCCCGTGCCACCGCCAGGGCCCTTTCCCCCATGGCCCGCCGGAGGGCCCGGTCCGCCAGGAGACGGCCCAGGCGCTCGGCCATGGCCTCCAGGTCCCCCGGGGGGACCAGGAAGCCGGTCACGCCCTCGACGACCCACTCGCGGTTGGCCGGGAGGTCGGTGACCACGGCCGGGAGGCCGCAGGCCATGGCCTCGAGCAGCGAGACCGAGGCGCCGTCGCTGAAGGAGAAGGAGGCGTACACGTCCCCAGCCTGCAGGAAGGACGGCATCCCGGCGTTCTCCACGGCCCCGGCGGCATGCCAGCAGGGGCCCAGCGGGGAAAGGGCCTCCTCCACCTGAGGCCTCAGGTGCCCGTCCCCCACCAGGAGGAGCCTCGCGCCGGCCGTCCGGGCCAGGACCCTGCCGAAGCCCCGGGCGAACTCCAGGACCCCATAGACCTCCCGCATCTGACGCGTCATCACCACCACGGGGGAGCCCTCCCAGCCCAGGCGGCGGCGGACCTCGGAGGCCCCCTCCAGAGGCCGGAAGCGGTCCAGGTCCACTCCCCAGGGGAAGACCCGGATGCGGTCCGGGGCGATCCCGGAAAGGGCGAGGATCTCCGCCTTCACCGTCTCGGCATCGCAGGCGACGCCATCGGCCGCCCTCAGGGCCAGACGGGCCTTGGCACGATCCCGGCGGCTGCGCTTCGGCCAGACCAGCACGTCGGACCCCCAGGGCATCAAAAACAAGGGATGGAAACCGCTCAGGGCCGCCGCCCACCCCGTGGACTGGATCCAGCCGGCGTGCAGGAGGTCGGGCCGGATGGCCTTCAGCCCTTCCGCGAAGGCCGCAAGGTAGCGGCGCTCGTCCCGGCGCCGGGCCAGGGCCGTCCGGAGCCGTCCCGCCGTCGAGGGGACCTCCGGATAAGCCTCGAAGCGGCGGTGATGCACCCGCACGGAGGGGCAGTCCCGGGCGATCCAGGCGGGCAGGGCCTGGGCCCGGTTGAAGAAGGTCAGCAGATGGACCTCGTGCCGGGCCGCGGCGGCCTTGAGCAGGCGCTGGTCATGGGGCCCCAGGTCGTCCGACGCGTAGGCGACCCTCACGACCGGGGCTTAACGCTCCGCTCCGCCCGACGGGTGATGTTCCGGAGCCTCTCCTCGTCCAGGGCCCGGGCGAAGTCCGTGGGGGCGGTCACCTGGCCCTTCAGGTTGGTCTGGACGTACTCCCAGAGGGCGATGCGCACCGCCTCGGGCTTGAGCTCCTCCCGGTAGACCTTGTCCCCATGCTCCTCCTGCCAGGCATCGTGCTTCTTCTGGAGGGCCTTGACCTCCTCGGGACGAAGGGTGCGGGTGATCAGGGTGGCCCGCCAGGCGCTTTCCCGGGAGACCAGGAGGCGCTTCTCCGACGGCGTCAGCTTGCCTTCCCGCGACGGAGGCGGCAGGGTCATCAGGGCCGTGGTGGCCCTCAGGACCAGGGCGGCTCCCGGCTGGATGACCCAGGCGGCCACGAAGGTGACGCCCAGCACGCCCACGACGACCAGGAACCCCACCAGCAGGGGGGCGGTGGGAGCGGCCGGCTGCTTCCAGGAGCGGTCCATGTACTCCTGGACCTCCCGGAGGGAGGCCAGATGGAAGCGCACTTTCAGGGCTTGCCAGAGGGTCATGCCCCTATTCTCCCACGCCGGGACGACTTGTCAATCATCCCGCTTGACCCCCCCAGGGTCCCTGGAATACCTTTCAATCCATGAAAGAAAGTGTCGTTCTCCAGACTTCCATCCCCGGTCTCAAGCTCTGGCGCCGCGGCAAGGTCCGCGACGTCTACGACCTCGGCGACAAGCTCCTCTTCGTCGCCACGGACCGCATCTCCGCCTTCGATTCCATCCTGCCCACCGGCATCCCGGGCAAGGGACGGGTCCTGACCCAGCTCTCGGCCTTCTGGTTCGCCCGAATGCTGAAGATCACTCCCCACCACCTGATCTCCACCAGCCTTCCCGCGGAACTCTCCGCGCACAAGGACACCCTGGAAGGCAGGAGCATGGTGGTCATGAAGACCGAGCCCGTCGCCTTCGAGTGCGTGGTGCGCGGCTACCTGGCCGGCTCCGGCTGGGAGGACTACAAGAAGACCGGCGCCGTCTGCGGGATCGCCCTGCCCAAGGGCCTCCAGCAGAGCCAGGAGCTGGAGAAGCCCATCTTCACCCCGGCCACCAAGGCCGAGACCGGGCACGACATCAACGTCTCCTTCGAGGTCATGGCCAATGGCAGTGGCGGCGTCGGGCAGAAACTGGCCGAGACCCTGCGCGACCGCTCCATCGCCATCTACACCGAGGCCCGCGCCTATGCCCGCACCCGCGGCATCCTGCTGGCCGACACCAAGTTCGAATGGGGCATCCGGGACGGCAAGCCCATCCTCATTGACGAGTGCCTCACGCCGGACTCCTCCCGGTTCTGGCCCGCCGACGGCTACCGCGTCGGCATCTCCCCGCCCTCCTTCGACAAGCAGTTCGTGCGCGACTGGCTGATCTCCTCCGGCTGGGACCGCAACCCGCCGGCCCCTCCGCTTCCCTCCGAGGTGGTGGAAAGGACCGCCGCCCGCTACCGGGAGGCCCTGGAGCGCCTGTCCGCCGAAACCCGCCGAGCGCCGTGACAACCTCCCACCCCCTGCCCGAACAAGGCAGGCGCATCGCGGGCTACGAGGTCATCTCCAAGCTCGGCCAAGGGGGGATGGGCGCGGTCTTCAAGGCCCGGCAGCTCTCCCTGGACCGCATCGTCGCGCTCAAGATCCTACCCAAGCAGCTCACCGACAAGACGGACTTCATCAGCCGCTTCAGCCGCGAGGCCCGGATGACCGGCCAGCTCAACCACCCGAACATCATCAAGGTCTACGACGTGGGCCGCTCCCAGACGGGCATCTGCTACTACGCCATGGAATTCGTCGAGGGCGAGTCCCTCCGGTCCGTGATCGAGCGCGAGGGCAAGCTCGCCCCGGCGCGGGTCCTGAGGCTCCTGGAGGAGGTGGCCCGGGCCCTGGACCACGCCCGCAAGCACGGGATCATCCACCGCGACATCAAGCCCGACAACATCCTGGTCGACATGCAGGGCAACGTGAAGCTGGCCGATCTGGGGCTGGCCAAGGAGATGGACGCCTCGGCCTCCCTGAGCGGGGCCAGCATGCCCGGCACCGTGATCGGCACCCCCCACTACATGTCCCCCGAGCAGGCCGAGGGCAAGCCGGTGGACACCCGCAGCGATCTCTATTCGCTCGGGGCCACCGCCTACCATCTCGTGGCCGGAACCCCGCCCTTCAGCGCCGAGACCCCCATGGGCGTCGTCACCAAGCACCTGACCGAGACCCCGGCCCCCCTCCAGGCGAAGGTGCCTGGCACCCCGGCCGGTCTGGCCAAGGTGGTGCACCGCCTCCTCGAAAAGGATCCCGCCCGGCGCTTCCAGACGCCCGCCGAGCTCCAGGCCGAGGTGGCCCGCCTCCGCCAGGAACGCCCCTCGCCTCCCGGGGCCGCCGAGGATTCCCACCCGCGGAAACCCGCCGGGAAGACCCCCTGGATCCTGGCCTTTTCCTGCATCCTGGTCCTGGGCCTCGTCGCAGCCGCCGCCCTGGGCATGGCGGGAAAGGCCCGCAAGACCCCGGTCGTCCCCACGCCGCCCGCCGTGGTGGTCGCCCCGCCGTCCGCCGAGGAGATCGCGGATCAGGAGGAGCAGGGCGTGACCCGCTACGCCTCCCAGCATCCGGACGATGCCCAGGGCCTGCTGCAGAAGCTGGGCGACCTGGAGAAGGCCCACCCCGGGACCCGGGCCGCCGCCCGGGCCCACCGCAGGATCCGGGACCTCACCGAGATGCTGGCCCAACAGGCCGTGAAGGAGCCCGCACACGAGACCCCGCCACCCCCCCTCCCGCATCTCATCCCTCCCGCGCTGGCCGAGGCCCAGGGGCTCCTGGCCCGGGAGACCCCGACGCCCAGGGACCTGGCCAGGCTCCAGGAACTCCTCTCCGCGCCGGCGCCCTCCCCGGAGGATGCCCCCCTGCGGGAGGAGCTCCAGAGGAAGCTCCGCCGCCGCCAGCTGGAACGGGAGATCGAAACCCTCTCCGCCATGCTCCTGCGCCATGCCTGGGACGCCGTGCTCCTGCGGACGAACGCCGTGCGCGCCGAGTATGCCGGAGCCCTGGACGATCCCCGGAAGGCCGAACTGGACGCCCTGGAGCGCCGGGCCAAGCGGGCCCTGGAGCGGGGCTCCTGGCACGAGGATTTCGAGGCCGGGGAGGGCGTCCTCAAGGACTGGTCCACCGCCAAACCCCCGTGGGGACGAAGCGCCGTCGGCATCCGCCGCATCCT
>JAHFOU010000332.1 GCA_023261525.1 Planctomycetota bacterium
GGCACCGGGCGTCCTGCTGGCCTTCGGCGTCTTCCTGGCTCCCCGGAAATCCCCGCGTCTCCCTGCTGTGACGGGGCCGTCCCCGGCGGCTCCCGTCGCCTCCCCCTTCGCGGAAAGCCCGGAGCGTTCGATCGTGGCCGGACATGCCGTGGCCCTCACGCTCCAGGCCGGCGCCCTGGGGGCCCCCGTCCCCGGGGGATTCGAGCTCCGGAGGGGAAGCGCCTGCGTCGAGGATCCGGGGGAGCCCTTCGCGCTGATCGTCCCGGGAGGCCGGGTCCTCCTGGACCGGGGCGTCCTTCTGGCCGTCGTGGAGCCCTCCCAGCCCCTGGCGGGGCTCTGGCTGGAGCGGGCCGAGGCCGCCGGGGACGCCGCGGTCCGCGTGACCGTGCTGGAGGGATCCGCCCGGGTGAGGACGGCGTCGGGGGAGGTCCTGCTCGGCCCCCGGGAGGAGACGCGCATCTCGGACGGGCTCGCGGGGAAGCCCCAGGCCCTGCCGGCCTCCTTCCAGCCCGCCTGGACCGGCCGGGAAGGCTGGACCCCGCTCGTGGGGACGCCGCTCCACCTGAAGGACGGGAGTCTCGACCTGCCTCCTTCCCAGGAGTCCTGGGTCTGGGAGGCGGTGCTGAAGCGTCTCAGCCCCTCTGCGGGCCTCAGCCTGCGCCTGGGCGGCAGGGACGGGACCTGGGAGATGCCGGTGGGCGCTCCCCTCCAGGGATCCCCGGGCCTCCTGAGGGTGCGCGTGGAAACCTCCCGGGGCTGGGTGCGCGTGACGGCCGGCTCCTATGAGATGGCCCATGCCCCGTTCGCGCGCCTCGGGGCCGGGCTCTCCCCCTGCGCCGAGGGCCCGGGGCTCAGGGCCTGGGGCGGGGAGATCGAGGTTCTCGAGGCGCGCTGGAGGGCCCTGCCCTGAGGTCCCGCGGGATCGTCCTCCTGGTGGTCGTCGGCGTCCTGGGCATCCTGGCGCTCCTGGCCGTGGCCTTCGTGACCCTGGCCCAGCTGGAGCGGAGGGCCTCCCAGCAGCGGCTGTACGGCACCCAGGCCCTCTTCCTGGCGAGGAGCGGGCTGGAGGACGCCCTGGCCCGCCTCTCGGCGGGGCAGGCCTCCGTCTACGGCGGGGAGAACTGGGACGGCTCGACGGACGGCCTGCTCAGCGCCTATGAGGCCGCCCAGGAGAGCTACCGCATCACGGGGGCGAACACCCCGGCGGACCTCCAGGCCTGCCCCGTCCGGCACGCCCTGAGGCCCTCGTTTTTCGCCCGCTTCTCCCCGGGCAATCCCGATCCCGCCCTGGTCGGCGTGGAAGGGCGGCTGAGGGGATACTCGGGCACGCTCTTCGGAAACACCTACGCGCTCAAGGTGGAGGACGAATCGGCCAAGATCAACGTCAACGGGGGCTTCCTGGACGGAGCTGACCGGGACTACGACGGGATCCCGGACTGCAGGGATCCGTCCGTGGCGGCCGAGGCGCCGATCTGGTACGGCAGGTTCCCCCCGCCCAACCCGGGCCGGATGCTGAACGGCCGGGGCTGGAACGACCAGCTCAAGCGCATTCTCGGCATCCTGGGGGAGCAACCCGAGGTGGCCATCCCCACGCTGGGAACCGATGTGCTCGCCAACCGCCCGCCGGGAGGGTACCGTTCCATCGCCGAGCTCCAGTCCCGGATCGGCACTTCCGTGGACCTCTCCCCCTTCCTGACCGTCTCCAGCTGGACGGACGGGAAGGTCGTCCGGCCCAACGCCTGGGCGCAGGAGGGCATGTGGGAAAACACCAACCTCGATCTGGTCAAGCTCCACCGGATGCAACTGGCCCCGGAAGAAGGCGGCCGGGCCCCGGTGAACCTGAATGCCGCCTCCAGGCCCGTGCTCGTCGCCCTGCTCCAGGACCTCAAGGGCCTCTCCTGGCCCCAGGACCGTGCCGGCACCGGGTATCTCACCTACACCATCTCCCCGGCCCTGGCGCCGGCCCTGGCCGACGCCCTGCTCGCCGGGCGGCCCTTCCGGAGCTGGGGGGAGTTCTCCCGGTTCTGCGACGGGCTTGTGCCGGGCACGCTGGCCGGATTCCCGGGCCTCTACGGAGTCGGCAACCTTTGCGCGGCGGATCTCCTCAAGGCCAACTTCGACCCCAACACCCGGCTCAACAAGGAGCTTCCGGACGAGATCCTCTGGCGCTGGATCGACAAGTCCGACCTCCTGGCCTGGTCCACGGAGGGGAGCCTGGGCCCCACGGGCCGCTTCAGGGTCTCGGCCGTGGGCCGTCTGCTCTCCAAGGGCGGCAGGCTCCTGGCCCAGGCCGAGGTGGCCTCCGACCTCGAGGCCTTCTGCCCCCTGGTCCAGACCACCCAGCGGGATTTCGTCTCGGGGCGCAGGCCGGACGACACCCGGGCGAGCTACCTTTCCCTGGCCAACCCGGCCCCGCTCAACGGGGCCCTGCCCCAGCGCACGACGGGCGCCTCGGACGCCGACAGCCCCTGCGGCTGGCACAGCTGGGGGACGTCCCAGGGCCTGGCCGCGGTGACCTATCCCTGCTCCCCGGCCGCCCTCCCGGGCCAGGCGGCGGACTTCGACGGGCGCATCGGCCTGGCCTCCGTGGAGCTGCCCCCGACCCCTCCGTCCAACGGGACCCTCCACTTCCTCCACCATTTCGACGACAGCCTGGACGCCGATTTCGGCGAGAACCGCTCGCCCCAGGGGACGGGCAACGAGGACCAGCTCTTCCTCTGGCCCATGGAGCCGAGCGTCTGGCCCGCCGAGTTCGCGATCCCCAGCACGCTCTACCCCGACGGCCTCCACCTCCAGACGGGGGCGTCCCCCGATTTCTTCGCGGAGGGGAACTTCCCCCCGGCCACCCCCACGTCCCGGGGCACCCCGGGCAACCACGCCGTCTTCGGCTACTGGGTCAAGCCCCTCAACTACTACCACGCCGGCAGGCAGCAGGCCGATGTCTTCATGACCCGGGGATGGGACCTGCCCGACAGCAGCCAGGTGCTGGGCATCGGACGCATGTACTACACGGGGAGCCAGCTCACCTGCTGGCGGGTGATGGCCGAGAACATGGCCCTCCCGGCCCCGACCTATGAATGGACGGATGCCCTGAACGGGCTCCCCGGGTACGAGCGGGCCTATGACGTCAA
>JAHFOU010000333.1 GCA_023261525.1 Planctomycetota bacterium
CGGGCCTCGGCCTGGGCGAGGAGGGCCTTGGGCTCGGCGTCCTCCAGCAGGCAGATCACCTCCCCCTGCTTGGCGCGGGAACCTTCCCTGAGACAAAGGTCCAGGACCCGGCCGGCGGCCTGGGCCCCGAGCACGGTGCGGATGCGGGCTTTGAGGGTACCGGCCCGGGTGGAAGAGACGGTCTCCTCCACCCGGCCGAGGCGGACCGCGGCGGTCTGCACGGGGATGGGAGCGGGGCCCTTGGCCTTCCAGAAGGCGAGGCCGCCGAGGGCGAAGACGGGAAGGGCGAGAAGAAGGGTGCGCTTCATTTCGGCACGGTATCCTTAGGCAGGGACTCTACCAGATGCTTCCGCTGTTCATCCCAAACAAGATCGGGGTGAGTGTCGAACCAGGATCTCCAGGAATCCAGATCGTCCGGGAGAGGTGCTTGGGTCACTTCCTTGAAAACCCGGCAAAGATCATCACCAGAGTAAAGTCTTGAGAATACGTGAAACCACGACTCACCCATGATTCTCCCACTCTACTCATCGATATCCCAGAACTGGGCTTGGAACCAAACCTCCCGTTTGGACGCATCGGAGTCCAACATCGGCCTGAAGAACTCATAGTAGGCCCGGCGCGGAACCCAGAACTCGTTCTGCCGCCAGGGCTCCAGAAGAAATTCACCGTACCAAGGAGCGCTTCTCCACCGCCGCAGACGGGCTCTCAAGATGTCCCCTCTCCCGCGGCTTCTGACTTCCCTGGCTAGATATTGTTCATCTTCTTGGAGCCAACGGCGAGCGACGCATTTTGCCCACCACACCTGTCCGATGTAACCGCCATAGACCAATACCTCCAGGCAAAGGATGATGAGCAGATTCCGTCGGACCCGGCGGTTCCGGGAAGAACTGCCCTCGCTTGTCACCCTCTCCTCTTCTCCTGGGCCTCGATCCCGCGGAGATAGGCCGGCGCCAGGGAGAAGGGCGTGGGACGTTCGGAAGAGGCCAGCCCCAGCCGCGCCACGGCCTCGGCCGAGGGCGCCGGGTCCGCATCGCCCAGACGCATCGCCCCGGCAGGCACCAGGGCCTCCAGGCGCTCCGGCGTGAACAGGGCATCCTCCACCAGACGCGTCACGCCCGCATCCTCCAGACGGAATGCCGCACCATAAACCTGGCCCCGGCGGGCGTCCAGCGTAACAGCCAAAGGCCCGCGCAGGCCTTTTCTCCAGGCGTCATAAGCCCGGGCATGCAGGCTGGAGACCCCGGCCAGGGGGCATCCCGAGGCATACCCCAGGGCCTTGGCGAAGGCGACGGCCACCCGGGTTCCGGTGAAGGAGCCCGGCCCCACGTCCACCGCCACCAGGGCCAGGCCCGCGGGCCGGATCCCGGCGCCCGAGAGGAGGACCTCCGCCGCGGGCACCAGGCCCGAGGCCCGTTGCCCGGCCAGCACACGCTCCTCCACGAGGGATCCGTCTTTCAGGAGCGCGACGCTCCCCAGCCCCGCGCTGGCCTCCACGCCGAGGACCCAGGCCGTCACTTGACCGCCCTCTTGCCGCGGAAATATCCGCTCAGGATGCCGCCGCATTCCGCAGCCATCACCCCGCCGACCAGCTCCACGCGGTGGTTGAGGCGGAGGTCGGCGGCCTTGGGATCCGAGGCCCCGTAGACCACCCGGCGGATACGGGCCAGGGCGGCGGCCCCGGCGCACATCGGGCAGGGTTCCAGGGTGACGTAGAGGTCGCACTCCTCGAGCCGCCAGCTCTCCATGGATTCGGCCGCGGCGGTGATGGCGATCATCTCGGCGTGGGCCGTGGGGTCCTTCAGGGTCTCGCGCTGGTTGTGGGCCTTGGCGATGACCTTGCCTGCTTTCCGGTCGACGATGACGCACCCGACCGGGACCTCGTCCTCGGCGCCGGCGGCCTCGGCCTCCCGCAGGGCCAGGCGCATGAAGGCTTCATCGTCCATCGCGCCCATGATACCGTACCCCCCATGTCCTCTCGCGACTGGGAGCGGGTCCGCGGCGTGCTGGAAGGCTTCCTGGCCAGCCGGGACCGGGCCAGGGCCCTGGCGGCCGACCCGGTCTCCCTCCCCCGCCGCTACGTCTCCGTCGATGACCGCGAGGTGGCGGGCCTCGTCGTCTCCTGCGTCGCCTTCGGCCGGGTGGCCTCCATCCGGGCCAAGGCGGGAGATGCCCTCCGGCGCCTGGGGCCGTCCCCTTCCTCCGCCGTCGATGCCCTGACCCCGGCCCAATCCAGGACGCTTCTGAAAGGCTGGCGCCACCGCATGGCCGGACCCGAGCACCTGGCCGCCCTTCTCCTGGGGATCGGGCGGGTTCGCCGGAAGCACGGCTCGCTTGGGAACGCGTTCCGGGCCGCCTTCGAGAAGCACGGGGAGTTGCAGGGCGCCCTGGGGGACTTCGTGGACGGGATCGGTCCCGTCGGAGGCAACCTCCTGGCCCACCCCCGCCTCGGAGGCGCCTGCAAGCGCCTCAACCTCTACCTGCGCTGGATGGTCCGCCCGGACGATGGCGTGGACCTCGGAGTCTGGCAAGGGATCCCGGCCTCGGCCCTGGTCATGCCCCTGGACACCCACATCCACCGGGTGAGCCGCTATGTGGGGCTGACGCGCCTGAAAACGCCCCGATGGGAGACGGCGGCCTCGATCACGCGCTCCCTGGCGCGGATGGCGCCCGCCGATCCCCTGCGCTACGACTTCGCGCTTTGCCACCTCGGGATCTCCGGGGAATGCCGCGGGAAACGAGTGGACGAGGTCTGCGCGCGCTGCGACCTGAGGGAGATCTGCCGCCTGCCCAGGCTGGCCCGGCGCTAGCCCTCCAGGAATCCGCCCTGCAGGAGCTCCCCGACGAGCCGGGCCACCTCCTTGCGCAACGCGGCTGGCCCGATCGCATACTCCCTCGCCAGAGCGCCCAGCACGTCCGCGGTCCGGCCATGCTGGACGATCAGGCTCCAGATCCGCTCCGCCGTCCCCGCCAGCTCGGCCGACCGGCCCGTCTTGAGCCGGAAAATCCGGATCCCCTCCGGGCCCCGCCGCCAGGCGACGTCCCGCGGCACCCTCAGGAACTCCGGGCAGGGAACGGCCGCACAGGGCTTGGGCGGGGCGAAGTACCAGCCGGCGAAGAC
>JAHFOU010000334.1 GCA_023261525.1 Planctomycetota bacterium
CTCTGGAACAGCTCCCGCAGGAGATCCAGGGAGCTGACCAGGTCGTGGGCCCCGCCCCCGGACTGGCGCTTGCTGTCGAGGTAGTTCGCCGCATCGGTCAGAACCTCGTCGACGGGGCGCTGGGCAGCCAGGATGTCCCCCAGCTCCCCGCCCCGGCCTTCGGCCACGCCGGCGCGGGCCAGCGCCAGGGCCTGGGCCTGGTGGTCCTTGAGGTCCTGCAGCTGCCGGCGCTCCCCCGCAGCCTTGCGCTGCATCCCCCATCCCAGGGCGGCCAGGAAGAGGGCCCCGGCCAGGCAGGCGGCCGAGAGGGCGGGGGCCAGGCGGGGCAGGCGTCCCCGGTAGCGGAACTCCTCGCGGCGGAAGTCCACGCCCGCCGCGTCGGCCCCCAGGGCCCCGAGCGCGGCCCCCACCGCGCAGGCGCCGAGGGCCTCGAAGATCTCGGCCTGGGGCGCCGGCAGGGCGTGCTCCAGACGGCCCAGGAAACGGAAGCGCCCGACCGGACAGCGGAAGCGCTCCGCCAGAAGGTGGGGCGCGGCGGGATGCAGGGCCCCCCCGCCGGTGAGGAGGACCTCGGAGAGCTTCTCCTCCAGGCCGGCCGCCGCCCAGGAGCGCCGGGCCTCCTGGACGAGCACCTCGATGGACTCCTTCAGGGCCTGGGCGGCATCGCCCTCGGACGGGGGCTCCAGGCCCACCCTCAGCACCCGCATCAGCCGGAGCTTCCCCTTTTCGAACAGGAGCAGGAGGGTCTTGCGGGCCCCCAGGTCCAGGAGCATCACGGGGGCCTTCCCCTCCTCTCCATCCTCCTGGCCGAAGGCGGCAAAGCAGTTCCAGAGGGCGCTGATGTCGGACGGCACGGCGACCGGATCCAGGCCCAGGGCCTTCCAGGCCTCCAGGGAGGCGCCCAGCTTCTCCTTGGGGGCGGCCATCAGCAGGACCTGACTGCCGCCCTCGTGCTCGCCGAGGATGCGGTACTGGAGCACGCACTGCTCCAGGGGCATGGACAGGTAGGGCTCGGCCTCGTAGCGGATGGTCTGGGCGATGCGGGCCGGGTCGGTCAGGGGATGGCGGATCTCCCTCAGGGTGAGGAGCTGGGCGGGCAGGCAGGCCCAGGCCGGGCCCTTGGGAAGCCCCTGCTCGGTCCCCAGGCGGGATTCCACGAGGGCCCAGCGGTCGCCTTGCCGCTCCAGCACGGCGGTCTTGGCGGTCCGGGTCCCGGGATCGAAACCGACGGCGTGCTCTGGCACGGTGGGGAGTCTAGCGGAGGCCGGTGCGGGCCGGCCATGCCGCGGTCACCGGGATGTCACGGGAGGTCAGAACCCCTCGACGGGGTATTCCGGTCCGCGATAGACCCGCTCGACCTCGCCCCCGGCCCGGCGGGGCCGCGGGGCCTCCCCCGCCACGAAGCGCCTCAGGCGCACGCTCACGCGGACCGTCTGCTGGGGCAGGATCTCCTGGAAGCGCCGCTTCACCGCCTGGCGCATGCGCTCCTCCACGGAGTGGATGCCCTCGCCGTCCAGGATGGACGCCACGCAGACCACGTCCGCCGGGTCCTGGGGCGCCTCGGCCGTCCGCATCCGGACGCGCACGTCGCGCACCCCGGCCTGCTGCTTGAGCGCGCGCTCCAGGCTGTCCTCCACCGCGGAGACCGCAATGATGAGGGTGCCGTCCTCCCGGGTGACCACGATGGCGTTGGAGCGGCGGCGGGCCCTCAGTGTCCACTCCATCCAGAAGAGGTGGATCAGGAGAAGGCCCAGGGCCGTGCCCTGGACGGCCAGGCGGGTGGTCGGGACCTGGAGGGCCTGCAGGCAGGCGGCCCTGAGGGGGCGCAGGGTGGTCTCGACCTGCAGGGTCTCCAGCAGGCCCCAGCAGAGGGCCGAGAGGCTGAGCGCCAGGACCAGGACGCAGTCGATGCCCAGGATCAGCTTGGTGAAGCGCCTCACGACATCCCCCCTCCTGTCGCGCGGGCCAGGAACTCCCGCTCGACGAATCCGGTGTCGACCTTGCCCGCCAGGAACCTCTCGTCCTCCAGCAGTCCACGGTGGAAGGGGATGGTCGTCGGGACCCCCTCCACCACGAACTCCCGCAAGGCCCGCGACAGCACGGCCAGGGCCTCGGTGCGGTCCTTGCCGTGCACGATGACCTTGGCCAGGAGGGAATCGTAGTGCGGCGGCACCGAGTAGCCGGCGTAGCCGTGGGTGTCCACCCGCACGTGGGGGCCCCCGGGCGGGATGAAGGAGGTGATCTTGCCCGGGCAGGAGCGGAAGTTGTGGGCCGGGTCCTCCACGTTGATGCGGCACTCGATGGCCGCGCCCCGGGGCGGGCCGCTGGGCAGTTTCAGGTCGGCGAGGGATTCCCCGGCGGCGATGCGGATCTGGGAGCGGACGAGGTCCACCCCGGTCACGGCCTCGGTCACGGGATGCTCGACCTGGAGGCGGGTGTTCACCTCCATAAAGTAGAACTTCCCGGTGGTCGGGTCGAGCAGGAATTCCACGGTCCCCGCGTTGGCGTACTTCGCCGCACGGACCACCTTGAGGGCGGCCTCGCAGAGGTCGGCGCGCTGCTCGGGCGAGAGCACCGGGCTGGGCGTCTCCTCCAGGAGCTTCTGGTGCCGGCGCTGGGTGGAGCAGTCCCGCTCCCCCAGGTGGATGATGTTGCCCTGGAGGTCGCCCAGGACCTGGACCTCGACGTGGCGGGGCCGCTCGATGCGCTTCTCGATGTAGACCGACCCGTCCTTGAAGGCGGCCGCGGCCTCCGTGCGGGCCGAGAGCAGACCGTTGGAGAGGGTGAGGTCGTTGTGGGCCAGGCGGATGCCCCGCCCCCCGCCTCCGGCGGCGGCCTTGACCATGACCGGATAGCCGATCTGGCGGGCGATCTTCAGGGCCTCCGCGTCGTCGGTCACCGGGCCGTCGGTGCCGGGCAGGACGGGGGCCCCGGCCTCGCGGGCCAGCGCCCGGGCCCGGATCTTGTGGCCCAGCATGTTCATGGTCTCGGGGCTGGGCCCGATGAAGGTGATCCCGCTGTCCCGGCAGATGGTGGCGAAGTGGGCGTTCTCGGAGAGGAAGCCGTAGCCGGGGTGGATGGCGTCCACGTCGGCCACCTCGGCGGCGGAGATGAT
>JAHFOU010000042.1 GCA_023261525.1 Planctomycetota bacterium
GAGGCCGCCGGGCCCGAGGGCCGAGAGGCGCCGCTCGTGCGTCAGCTGCGAGAGGGGGTTGGTCTGGTCCACAACCTGGGAGAGCTCGCCGCGGGCGAAGAAGAAGTCGATCGCGGAGGAGACGGTCTTGGCGTTGACCAGGGTGCGCGGGGTGTGCTGCTCGGGCTCGCCCTGCCCCATCTTCTCCTGCACGGAGCGCTGGAGCTTGAGGAAGCCCTTGCGGATCTCCTCGCCGGCCAGCTCGCCGATGGTCCTCAGTCGGCGGTTGCCCAGGTGGTCGATGTCGTCGACCTGGCCCTCGCTGCTGCGCAGGCGCAACAGGTAGGTGATGGCCTGGAGGCAGTCGTCCTCCGTGAGGGTCATGACCTTGTCCGGGATGTCGAGGTTGAACTTGCGGTTCAGGCGGAAGCGCCCCACCCGGCCCAAGCGGTAGCGGCTGGGATCCAGGAAGCGCTCCTGGAAGAGGGCCTTGGCCTTCTCCAGGTTCAGGGGGTTGCCCGGCCTCAGGCGCGCGTACAGCTTGAGCAGGGCCTCGTCGTGGGAGCGGGTCGGATCCTCGCCCAGGGTGTTCAGGATCAACGGATCCGGCACCGCCGAGACCACCTCGACGGACTCGATCCCGGCCTCCTTCATCACGGAGAGCATGGCCTCCGGGATGGGCTCGCGGCCCTCGACCATGAGCTCCCCCGTCTTGGGGTTGACCAGGTCGCCCACCAGGGGCTTACCCTTGAGCAGGTCCGCGGCGTTGCGGCTGGACAGGGAGACCTTCTCGGTCTTGTAGAAGTGGCGCAGGAAGTCGGCGTCCGTGGAGAGCTTCTCCGTCATGGCGCGCAGGAGCATGGTGGCCGGGAACTTCCCGCTCTGGTCGATCTTGACGTGCAGGGACTGCTTCTTCGTGACGCTGAACTCGATCCAGGAGCCGCGCTCCGGGATGATGCGGCAGGAGTGCAGGGTCTGGCCGGACGGGCTCAGGGACTCCTCGAAGTCCACCCCGGGCGAGCGGTGGAGCTGGGTGACGATGAGGCGTTCGGCCCCGTTGACGATGAACTCGCCGCCGCCCATCATGATGGGAAGCTCCCCGAGGTAGACGGTCTCCTCGACCGGCCCCGAGGGCTTGTCCAGGCGGAGCCTCAGCTTCAGGGGGTACCCGAAGGTCAGGCGGAGCTGACGGCACTCCAGCGGGGAATAGCGCGGGCGCCCGAGCTCATAGCCCAGGTACTCCAGGGCCATCTTCCCGTCGTAGCTCTTGATCGGGAAGATCTCGCGGACGACGCCCTCCAGCCCCCGGGCCTTGCGCTTCGAGGGGGCCGCCTCCATCTGGAGGAACTCGACGTAGGATCGGGTCTGGATCTCCGTGAGGCTGGAGGAGACCTCCGCATCACGGACCCGGCCGAAGGCGCGCGCCGGCCAGCTCCCGCTTCCATTCACTTGTTCGGGCATGTTGAAAAGAGCTCCTATGGCCTACTTGATGGAGACCTTGGCCCCAGCCTCTTCGAGGGACTTCTTGATCTTGTCGGCCTCCTCCTTGGAGGCGCCCTCCTTGACGGTCTTGGGGGCCTCGTCCACCAGCTGCTTGGCCTCCTTGAGGCCGAGGGCGGGATTGATCTCGCGGACCACCTTGATGACCTGGACCTTCTTGTCGCCACCGTTCTCGATGACGATGTCGAAGGTGGTCTTGGCTTCCGCAGCCGGAGCCGCAGCGCCACCGCCACCACCGCCGGCCATCATGACCGGGGCCGCAGCCGAGACGCCGAAGGTCGTCTCGATCTGCTTAACCAGATCCGAGGCCTCCAGGACCGTCATGCCCTTGATCAACTCCAGGGTCTGAGCCACTTTTTCCGACATGCTTCCGTCCTCCTTAATGCTACCGGTCCCGATTAAGCCCGCCGAAGCGGGCGCACTGCCGGTCCCCCCGGCAATGTCGAACCTTCCACTCTGATCAGGCGGCCGCCGCGCCCGCCTTCTGCTTCTGCTCGGCCACGGCGTTCAGCGCCACAGCCAGCTTGCGGGACACGCCCGCGACGCCGCCCGCGATGGAGCGCGCGGGGCCATTGATGGCGCCCGCGAGCTGGGCCATCAGCACCGGCTTGGCCGGGATGGAGGCCAGGCGCTCCACGTCCTTGGCGGCGATGGCCACGCGGCCCATCACCCCCCCCTTGACGGTCAGGGGCTTAACGGCCTTGTCCTTGTTCCACTCGGTGACCACCTTGGAGATGGCCAGGATGGCGTCCGCCGCCCCGTCGTTTCCATAGAGGACCGCCGAGGCCCCTCCGAGCTGGGGGATGAGCGTCTTGAGGCCGGCCTTGTCGAAGGCCACGCGGGCCAGGGTGTTCTTCACGACGCGCATGCGGCTTCCGCCGGCGCGCAGCTTGGTGCGCAGGGCGAAGGCCTGGGAGGCCGGCAGGCCGTCACAGCCCACCAGCAGGCAGTCCTGGACCTTCTCCAGGCGCGTGCCCAGGTCGTCGACGAGCAGGGTGTTCAGCTTCTTCGGCAGCTTCATGCGTTACGCTTCCCCAACGATAAGCCGGATGCCGGGGCTCATGGTGCTGGAAACGACCACCTTCATCAGGAAGGCCCCCTTCGAGGAGGAGGGCTTGAGGCCCCTCAGGTGCTCGAGGAAGGCCGTGATGTTCTCGGCCAGGGCCTCGGGGGCGAAGGAGCGCTTGCCCATGGGCACGTGCAGGTTCCCGCCGTCGTCGTTGCGGAATTCGACCTTGCCGGCCTTGAACTCCTTCACCGCCAGGCCGATCGCATCGGTCACCGTGCCGCTCTTGGGCGAGGGCATCTTGCCCTGGGGACCGAGCACGCGGCCCAGCTTGCCCACCTTGCCCATGAGCGCGGGATGGCAGATGGCCACGTCGAAGTCCAGCCAGCCGCCCTCCACCTTCTTGATCAGCTCGTCGCTGCCGACCTCGTCGGCACCGGCGTCCTTGGCCTCCTGGGCCTTGTCGCCCTGGGCGAACACGACCACCTTCTTGGAGCGGCCCAGCCCCTTCGGCAGGGAGAAGGAGCCGCGCAGGAGCTGGTCGGACTGCTTGGGATCGATGCCCAGCTTGACCGACAGCCCCACCGTCTCGTCGAACTTGGGCTTGGGCAGGGTGGCCAGGACCTTCACCGCGTCCTGGATGGAATAGGACTTGTTGGGGTCGACCAGCTTGGCCGCCGCCTGATACCGCTTGCTACGCTTGATCTTCGCCATGGTTATCCCCGCCTATCCGACAATCTCGATGCCCATGCTGCGGGCCGTCCCGGCCATGATGCGGCAGGCGGCATCCAGATCCTTCGTGTTGAGGTCCGACATCTTCTTCTTGGCGATCTCCTGCACCTGGGCCTTGGTCACCTTGCCCACCTTGGTCTTGTGGGGCTCAGCCGACCCGGAGGCGACCCCGGCCGCCTTCTTCAGCAGGACGGAGGCCGGCGGGGACTTCAGGATGAAGGTGAAGGTGCGGTCCTTGTAGACCGTGATGACCACCGGGATGGTCGTCCCGGCCTCGGCCTTGGTGGCCGCGTTGAACTTGTTGACGAACTCCCCGATGTTGATGCCGTGCTGGCCCAGGGCCGGACCCACGGGCGGAGCCGGGGTGGCCTGGCCGCCGGGACACTGGAGACGGACGATGGCGGAGACTTCCTTCTTGCCACCTCCCCCGCCCGCCGCCGGTTTTGCTGGTGCAGCCATGGTCTTCTCCTAGATCGACTCGACCTGCCAGTACTCGAGGTCCACGGGGGTCTGGCGACCGAAGATGGTCACCATCACCTCCACGCGCCCCTTGTCCGGCATGATCTGCTTCACGACGCCGTCATAGTTCACGAAGGTCCCGTCCTTGATGCGGACGGGGTCGCCCACCCGGAAGTTGACCTTGATGGCCGGCTCCTCGGTGTCCACCTTCAGGTTCTGGCCGAGCATCTTGCCCACCTCGGCGTCGGTCATCGGGATGGGCTTCTCCTCGGCCCCGATGAAGTCCCCCACGCCGGGAGTCTCGCGCACGAAGAACCAGGCCTTCTCGGACAGCTCCAGCTCGACCATCACGTAGCCGGGGTAGAGCTTCTGCTCGCGGACCTGTTTCTTGCCGCCGCGGATCTGGGTGACCTTCTCGATGGGCACCAGGACCCGGCCGATCACGTCGTCGGATCCCGTGGCCTTGGAGCGCTTCTCCAGAGCCTGGCGCACGGACTCCTCGCGTCCGGTCTGCACCCTCAGCACGTACCACTGCTTCTGGGAGGTCGCCACGGTCATGCTCCCAGCACCAGCCGGCCCAGACTCGCACTGAGGACAAGGTTGTAGACGAAAAGGGTGAATCCCATGATCAGGACGGAGGCGATCACCACCATGGAGGACTGCCAGAGCTCGCGGTAGCGGTCCACGAAACGGGGCTGGGCCGTGTCCACGGGCCAGGAGACCTTGCGCAGCTCGGCTTCGATGTCGATCAGGAAGTCCACGGACTTGGCGTGGCTCATCAGGGCCCAGAGTCCGGCGGCGCAGGCCGCCAGCATGACCCCGGCCAGCACGCGGGCCCCCGTGACGGGCCCGAGGGGCGTAGAGGCGAGCGCCTGGGAGGCCCAGGTGAAGCGAGGGAGCCATTCGGCCAGGCGCTTGGCCCCGAAGAGGGCGATGGCGAACAGCAGGGCGGCGACAACACCGCGCACCAGGTTCCCCTCGCCCTTCCTGTGCATCCCCATGATTCCCGCGTCACTCCTTTGCATCTTCGACCGCTTCTTCGACACCAACCCCGCAGATCCAAACCATCCAGTTCACCAGTTCAGAACGATGGCAGGCCAGGAGGGATTTGAACCCCCAACTTCCGGTTTTGGAGACCGGCGCTCTACCGTTGGAGCTACTGGCCTGTGGAAACGGCCAGGGACGCCCCTTGGGCCGTTACTTCTTCTTCTCCTTGTGCGTCGTGTGCTTCCTGCAGAACCTGCAATACTTCTTCAGCTCCACCTTGGGCGTGTTGACGATGCCGCTCCGGTTCGTACGGTAGTTCCGGTTGCTGCATTCGGGACACTCCAGAAATAGCCACTCGCGCACGGCTTACTCCTACTCGATGATCTTGGTAACGACGCCCGAACCCACGGTGCGCCCGCCTTCGCGGATGGCGAAGCGGGACTTCTCCTCCATGGCGATCGGGGTGGTCGCCCCGAGCTCCACAGTGACCTTCACGTTGTCGCCGGGCATCACCATCTCCGTGCTGGCGGGCAGGGTGACGGAACCCGTGACGTCGGTCGTGCGGAAGTAGAACTGGGGCCGGTATCCCGTGAAGAACGGGGTGGAACGACCGCCCTCTTCCTTCGTCAGGACGTAGACCTCGGCCTCGAACTTCTTGTGGGGCGTGATGGAGGCCGGCTTGGCCAGCACCATCCCGCGCTCCACATCCTCCTTCTTGGTGCCGCGCAGCAGGAGCCCGATGTTGTCGCCGGCCTCGCCGGAATCCAGGGTCTTGCGGAACATCTCGACGCCGGTGGCCACGGTCTTGGAGGACTTCTCGCGAAGCCCGACCAGCTCCACCTCATCGCCGACCTTCACGCGGCCGCGCTCGATACGGCCGGTGGCCACGGTGCCGCGCCCTTCGATCGAGAAGACGTCCTCGACGGACATCAGGAAGGGCTTGTCCACCTCGCGGGTGGGCAGGGGGATGAAGTTGTCCAGGGCGTCGATCAGCTCCTGGATGCACTTGGTGTCCTCACCGACGGCCTTGGCGTTGTAGGCCTTCAGGGCCGCGCCGCGGACGACCGGGGTCTTGTCCCCGGGGAAGCCGTACTTGTTCAACAGGTCGCGGACCTCCATCTCGACCAGGTCGAGGAGGTCCTTGTCGTCCACCAGGTCCACCTTGTTCAGGAAGACCACCACGGAGGGCACCTGCACCTGGCGGGCCAGGAGGATGTGCTCGCGGGTCTGGGGCATGGGGCCGTCCACGGCCGAGACCACCAGGATGGCGCCGTCCATCTGCGCGGCGCCGGTGATCATGTTCTTGACGAAGTCGGCGTGGCCAGGACAGTCGATGTGGGCGTAGTGGCGCTTGTCCGAGGAGTACTCGGTGTGGGAGGCGGCGATGGTGACGGTCTTGCCCTCGTCACGAACGGTCCCGCCCTTGGTGATCTCGGCGTAGCTCTTGGCCTCCGCCTTGCCCTGGAGGGCGCTCACGCTTACGAGCGCGGCCGTCAGGGTGGACTTGCCGTGGTCCACGTGACCAATGGTCCCGACGTTTACATGCGGCTTGTCGCGCTTGAAAACTTCCTTCGCCATCAGATCCTCCTCCTTACCCTGAAACCCTTGGATGCCTTTACTTTCGAAAGTTCGGTGGAGCTGATGATGGGACTTGAACCCATGACCTCGTCCTTACCAAGGACGTGCTCTACCAGCTGAGCTACATCAGCCAATACGCCTCCATGCCCTGTGACGGAAAGGGCGAGAGGATATCACCGGCTAAGGCCGTGTCAATAGCCGATTTATAAGTTTCTTCGGGTTCCCGGAGTTTCAGGACCGTTCCCAGGCCTATGCCTCGAGGGATCCCAGGGATTCCCCGATCGCCTCGCCCAGGGCGCCAGCCCCGGTGGAATCTCGGACGGGGTCCCGATCGCGCAAGGCCCGGTACAGCCTCTCCAGCTTCCCGCGCTCCTGCAGATGATACAGAAGATAACGGGCTTCCGCATAGTGCAGGTCTTGACCTTCGCCGTAGAATTCCGCGTCCGGAAGTGCGACCCGTCGGGCTAGGGGGAGCGCGGCCTTTGTCCGAATGGCCTCCTGAAGACGGGGAAGCCTCCGGTTGGGACGGCCATGGATCTCGCCGCCCTCGAAGGAGGAACACTCATACAGGGAAGCCAGGCCTTCGTTGAACCAGACTGGGCAGGCGCCGAGATTTTCCCTCAGGTAGGCGTGCACGACCTCATGAATCAGGGTTCCGCTCCCAGTGCCATAGTTCATGGCCAGACAATCCCCTGAAAAAATATGTAAGGAGAGCAAGGTTTTGATCCTAAATGGGTTATGCAATACTCAACATAGCTCTTCGAGCCATGAAAGAGGCAAGGCCGAGCGGGCCCATGAAGAGGTTTCATGCCAAATTGACATGTCATAACTCCCTCCAATCGAGCCGGGAGGCACAGCCACGCAGGACGAAAGGAACAAGGCAGCCAGGACAAGGACACGAGGTCCCACGTCCCTACTCGGGGCATTCGCCACTACCCCAAGCCTGGATTCGAGGCTGTCCGGGCTGACGGTACGTGAGCGTGACATCGTCGAGCGCCAGGGAGTCCAGGATGGCCTTGCTCTGCAGGCCCGCCACATCCAGGTTGGGTTGGAAGACGGCGTGGAACCGAAACGGGTGCGATACGTCCCGGTCCAGCATCTGCCCGGCCGGCTGCATGAAGACACTCTGGAGGGGGCTCCCGGACCGGCATTGCAGGTAGGCTGCCCCCGAGACCTCGCAGAGCTCCAGGAGAACCCCCCCGTCTGGCGCGGGATCCCCGTCCTCCGGCGCAGCCCCGGTCGGGGAGCGGAGCCCCAGGGGAACGACCTGGGTCCAGGCCAAGCGCTTCAGCCTCACAGCCCCCAGCCAGACCGGCGCGCTGAAGTACTCCCCGGCCTTCCGCAAGGGACCGAGGGGTGTGGCGAGCCCCCCGCTCGACGGATAGAGCGACTCCTTGTAATACCGGCCGCTCTCGAAACGGCTCTGGGCAAAGGTCTCCGTAACCGTCCTCGCCGTCGCGGCTGGGCCGAAATCGTAGATGGCGAACTCATCCAGGGTCGCGTCCGGCTGGCCATGAAGGCCGAGCTGCCAGCTGGCGTTCCTGAAGTCGTTGCCCCGGGTGCCCAGGTAGAACACCGCCGGGGGCAGGACGCTGGGGTCAGGGGCCACGGTGTAGCCGTCCGGCTGGGTAAAATCGACGGGAGGACCGGTCATGCCGCCTCCGTAGGTCATGTTCGGCTTGTCCCCAAAGGCCTGCCCCCGGTCGATCAGGATCGTCGTGCCGTCGCTACCTGACGGCTCCGCCATATCCCAAAAGCAGGTCAGGAGGTACCAGTGGTGCGGCAGGGTCGTCCGCGAGGCCGGCGTGCTACGCTGCTGCTCCTTGCCGATGTCCCCGTAATAATCACTCTCCCACATGATGGTGAACCCCTTGCAGAAGGTCTGGGACTGAACGCCGTTAACGACAATGAAGACCGCGGACGTGAGGTTCCCGGTGCTATTCTCCGTCGTGACCAAGCCGTTCGTGCGGGTGTTGTTGACATACAGGTGGCTCCGCGTGATGGACAGGTTCATCGGGTAGCGCGAGACGTCGCAGTTCGGCTTAACCCAGAAGGACAAGGTCCCCCGGGAGGGCGCCATGTTCCCCTTGGTCGCGTAGCCGGGTTGGCGGCCCTTCTCGATGTAGATGCCGTCGGGATAGAGGGTCCCGAGAGAGGACGGGTGCCAGACCGGGTTGCTGGCCTGGGCCTGGGCCGTGTCCGTCGGGGTCGCGTTGGCCAGATCTCCGCCTCCCCCGGAATAGTCCCCCGCGAAATCGGATTCCCAGGTGGCCAGGAACTTCATGGCGGCCGGGCCTTGGGCGTCCTCCGTCTCCAGGGTCGCCAGGCGGACCTGTCCGTCGTAGACGGCCGGATGGCCGCCGGTGGCCCAGACGGTGTGGGGCTCCGGGCCCGTCTGCAAGCTGAAGCCGTCACCCCCAAAGCTCCGGTAGCCGAAGGTCTTCCCGATCCCCCGGGAAGGCGTGATGAAGGGGGTCCGCCCGTAGAGGCGGAAGTCGGACTCGTCCCCCGCGACCTGGAGGTCCCCCAGGTTCTCCGCTACGAACTCGGACTGGCAGGTCAGGCGGATCAGGTCCTGTGGCGCGACCTCCATGCATAGCGTGCGCTCCGCGAGTCTCCGGCCCTGCCCGTCCGTCAAGCGCCCGACCGCGCAGAGCCGCCCCCCACTCCGGGGCAGCAGGTTGAACTCGGTGGAATACGCCAGGAGATCGGACTTGTCCACCAGGCGGGAGAGACTGGCGTCCGGGTTGAACTTGTTGAGGTCGCTGTTGGGGTTGAAGTTGGCCTTGAGGAGGTCCCGCTTGGCCTGCTGCTGGTAGGGGACCCCGGAGAGGGCGGAGGCGGGCACGCCGTCGCAAAGGGCATCCCACTGGGACCAGGTCCCGATCTCCGAGGTGGCGGAGAGGAGATAATCGGCCACCCGTCGTGCGTCATCGGAGGTCGCCGTCCAGTCCAGCGTGAGCCCCACCTCCCGCAGCGTGCCCACCGTGGCGAAATTGGGGATGACCTCGTTGAGATAGAGCCCCCGAAGGCCGCCCAGCAGGGCGAGGAGGGCGGGACGCCGCGTCCTCGCCCAGGCCAGGTCCACCGGGGCCCGGCCGAGGATCTCACCCCCGAAGCGATCGAAATCGGGCGCCCGGCTCCCCGCCGTGCCGTAGCCCAGCTTGATGTCCGCCCAGGCCTGCAGCGGCGTGTTGGCAAGGGCCGCCGCCGCGTTCGGCCGGATGACCTTCTTGTCGTCCCAGGCCCTGAGGGTCAGGAAGGGGACGAAGGCGTCGAGCTTAGCCTGGCTCCCCGCCAGGGCCGTATCGCGGATCTGGTCGAAACTGCGCCAGCCCCCCGGCGGCCTCAGGCTGACCAGCTTCTCCCCATCCGTCTGGTCGACGGGAAAGCCATCGTTGCTCCCGTCCTCCCGGTCCAGAGCCTCGGCAAGGGTGCCGAGCATCCTGGTCAGGGTGACGTTGTACCCCGCGTCTGGATCCCGGCAGTCGGGCGTGCCGTCTGCGTCGACATCCCCGGCGCCCAGGGGCCCGCCGTTCACATAGAAGCCGCCGGAGGTGACCTTCAGGCTGTAGGTGTTGGCCAGGTCGGCGGCATCGCCTGCAAGCCTCCCGGAAATCCCCCTCAGCCGCCCCTCGACCGGGGCCAGCTGGGGCAGGCCGGAGGCCGGTTCCCTCTGGAAGAAGGTCGGCCTGAGCGCCTCCCTCGCAGGACAGGCGTCAGTATCGGGCCTACTGCCAGCGGGGGTGGGGCGATAGACCTGCCCGTCCGCCTCCGCGCCAGCGGTCACGACCCCGTCCGCGTTCCAATCCTCGCCCAGGTAGCGGCTGGCGGAGAGCTCGGGATCCTGTCCCGCTTCCAAGCGCGCGAGGGCGTCCTCCAGGCCGCTTCGGGCCAGGAAGGCAGCCTTCACGGCGTACCCCCGCTGCTGGGAGGCCCTTCGCTCCAGCTGGGCCATGGTCACGAACGCGACGGCGAGCAGGCACAGGACCCCCAGGACACCCACCGTAACCATCAGGACCACGCCGGCGGAGTTCCCCCGGAATACTGACGAGGGGGCAGGGGGCATCGATGGTGTTAGGCTATCACACCCCTAGGCCGACAGGAAGACCGTGAACACCGCCCCGCCCCCCTCGGCCGGGGAGAAGGAAAGACGCCCTCCCTGAGCCTCGGCCAGGGCCTTGGAGACCGAAAGTCCCAGGCCCAGCCCTTCCGGGGCGTCCGAACTCCCCCCGCGCGCGAAGGGCCTAAAGAGCCTCCCCCTCAAGGCCGCCGGCACCCCGGGACCCCGGTCCGAGACGGAAACCTCGGCTCCCCCCCCGACCGGCTTGAGTGAAAGCAGGATGCGTCGATCGGCCGCCCCCCGGGCGTGCTTCTCGGCGTTGTCGAGGAGGTTCTGGACCACCTGGGCCAGGGCGTCGCGGTCGAAACACGCGGGGAGGGCCCCCGCGGGGATCTCCAGGACCAGGGAGGCTCCGGCCGCCTCCAGGCCCGGCTTCTGCCTCTCGGCCATCTCCCGCAAGGCCGTCGCCAAGTCTCCGGTCTCGGGCCGGGCGGAGAGCCCGCCCCGCTCCAGGCGGGTGAAGCCGAGCACGTTGGAGACCACCCGCCCCAGGCGTTCGGCCTCCGCGGAGATCCGGCGGGCGTAGTCCCCGGCCCGGGCCGGATCCCCCAGGCCCTCGGCCAGCATCTCCCCATACATGCGCAGGCCGGCCAGGGGGGTCCTCAACTCATGGGCGGCGGAGGCCGCGAAGCGGGATCTCTGCCCGGCCAGGCGCTCGGCCTGATGCACCAGGGCGACGACGCAAACCCCCGCCAGCAGGACCAGGGAGGCCCCGCCCAGGAAGCGGCGCCGGAAGGAAGCCTGGACGGCCTCGGCCCCCTTTCCCGTGTCCGGGACCGAGACGGCCACGCACCACTCGGCCCCCTCCAGGGGAAGGCGGGCTTCGGCAGGATTCCCGGGGGGGCCGGGCAGAAGCCGGGCCGGGAGTCGCGCGCCCTTCAGGAAGTCCGCCAGCCTCTCCTCAGAGACCTCGAAGCCCTGGGTGGTCTCCCCGTCCGGCGTGCTGACCGTCCTCAGGGCGAACAGCCCGGGCCCCGCCTTCGCCGTCAGGGTCTTCCAGGCGAAGGGGGTCCAGCGGATGCTCACCGCCTAGCCCTGCTTGTTCTCCATGTCCTGGGCCTGCCCCTTGC
>JAHFOU010000043.1:0-8905 GCA_023261525.1 Planctomycetota bacterium
CGGCTGGAAGACGGCATGGAGGCGGAAGGGGGCGCTCACGGAGCGGTCCAGGCACAGGGAGGACGGGTCCTGGATACCGGCGGAAGCGGTCAGGACCGGGCGGCCCGCATCGTCGAGGAGATAGGCCGTTCCCGCGGCGTTCGTCAGTTCCAGGAGGATGCGTCCATCGTTCCCGGCATCCCCGTCCTCCGGGAAGGCCCCGGCGGCCGGGGCGGGGCCCTTGAGTCCCCGCGGCACGATCTGGGTCCAGGCGAGGTTCTGGAGGCGGACGCCCCGTCCCAGACCCAGCGGGGCGCTGAACCATTCCCCGGCGGTATTGCCCGCGGCCCCGAGTCCGGCGTAGGCCGATTCCTTGTAGAAGCGCCCCGCCTCGAAGCGGGTCCGTGCCAGGGCCTGGGTGGCGAGCCGGGCTGGCGCGGGGGCGCCGAAATCCCAGATCGCGAACTCATCCAGGGTGGCATCGGGCCAGCTCCAATGCGGCGCGGTGAAGTAGGCGTACTGGCGTCCCCGGCCGGGATAGAAGCAGTTGCCCAGGGCCGTGAAGTCGAAGATCAGCGGGACGGGCTGCGTCAGGTCGTCCTCCACGTTGGAAGCGCCGCTCAGGTTGGTCGAGGTCCCGCGGTCCGCGTGCATGACCTGGCAGGTCGTGCCCAGGTCCTCCATGTCCCAGAAATAGGTCAGGAGGCGCCAGCGGTGGGACGGGGAGGCGGGGTCCGGAACGACCCATACCTTCCGCTCCAGCCAGTTCATCTGGTCGAAATAGTCGTCGCTGGTTCGGTACATGGCCCCGAATCCACGTCCCTCGGGGACCTGAACGCCGTTGCCCAGCACATGCCCCACGAGGAACACGGCTTTGACGGCGATGAAGGGATTTCCGCCGGGGGCCGGGTTGCGTTCCAGGGTGGCGTTCACGTAGGTGTGGTGTCGTGGGGGCGCGTCCGTGTGGTTGGCCTTGACCCAGAACGAAAGGGTCCCGTGATGGGGCGCCATATTGCCCTGGCAGGGGTAGCCCGGCTGTCGGGCGCGCTCCCCGCCGTTGAGGAGATCCCCCTTCTCCAGGTATAGCCCGTCCGGCTCCAGCATGCCCGGGGGGACGGCCGGATCCCGCCCCAGGAGGGGGCTGGACGGCGTCAACCCGGCTTCCCAGGAGGCTGGCGCATTCGGGGTGATCGTGGTGTTGGGCGGGGAAGCCCAGGAGACGGGCGTGTTCGGGGTGATTCCCCCCACATCGTCGCTGTCGAAATTCCGGGTCCAATGCGCCAGGAAGAGCATGGAGGGTGCGGTCAGGTCCTCCAGGGTGGCCAGCCTCAGCTGGCCGTCGTAGAGGGCGGGCCTGGCCGTATGGGGCTCGGGACCCGTCTGCAGGGAAACCCCTCTTGAATCCCCGGTGAGGTAACCGGTCAGGGCCAAGCGGGATCCGAAGGTCCTGTCCATGGAGGAGGACTGGGGGATGTAACCCGCGTCCCCGTACCCGCGGAAGGCCGACTCGTCCCCCGGCAGGCCGGGATCCCCCAGGTTCCCCGCCACGAAGTCGGCTTGGGTGGTCAGGCGCACCACCCTGGGCGGACCCAGGCGGGAGGAGAGGACCCGGGAGGCCAGCAGGCGTCCCTGGGCGTCCAGCACGCGGCCGACGCAGTCCAGGTTCTGCCCGGCGCAGGGGAGCAGGCAGAATTCGGTCGAGTAGACGAGAAGATCGCTCTTGTCCACCAGGCGCGCCATCGCAGGGTCGGGATTGAACTTGTTGAGGTCGCTGTTCGGGTTGAAGTTCGCCTTCAGGAGATCCCGCTTGGCCTGGCGGAGGTCGCTGGTGCCGGACAGGAGGGCGCTGGGGACGGCGTCGCAGAAGGCGTTCCACTGGTCCCAGGTCCTGAGGTCGGACGTGAAGGCCAGGATCCTGTCGGCCAGGGTCCGGCATTCGTCCGTGCCCGCGGCCCAGTCCAGCCGGATCTCCGCCGCCCGGAGGGTCCCGATATGGCTGGTATCGACCGCATGGATCGTGGACGGCTCGGCCGTGCTCTCGTCCAGGTAGAGGCCCTGGAGGCCGTCCAGCAGGGCGATCAGGGCCGGCCGGTGCCGGCGGGCCCAGGCCAGGTCCACGGGCGCGCGGGCTCCGAGATCCGGCTCCGGGCTTCCCAGGTGCCAGCGCTTGATCTCCACCCAGGTCTGGGGGCTGGCGCCGATCCGGGCGGGGTCCGCGTGGGGGACGATGACCTTCCGGTCCACCCAGGCATCCAGGGCGAGGTAGGGCTTCAAGGCCTCCAGCTTGTCCTGGCTTCCTCCCAGGGCCAGGTCCCTCACCTGGCTCCAGGACTGCCAGCCGGACGCCGGCCTGGCGCTGACCAGCCTCTCTCCGTCCGTCTGATCCAGGGGCAGGGCATTGTTCGCCCCGTCCTCCCGGTCCATGGCCTCAGCCAGGGTTCCCAGCATCCGTTTCAGCACGGCGTTATAGCCGACGGTGGGCGCCTCCCCGGGATTCCCGCCATTGAGATAGAAGCCGTTCTGGGGCAGGACCTTGAGGGCATAGGTATGGCGCGTCGGGGCCGCCTCCCCCTTCAGGGTCCCGCTGTAGCCCCGCGGGCGGCCATCGACGTCCAGCAGGGCCGGCATGCCCGCAGGATCCTTGATGGAGAAGGAAGGTCTCAGGGCCATGCGGACGGGGCAGTCCTCCCGGTTGCAGGCGGCAGGCTGGTACATCTGGGCCGCGGTCTCCAGGCCGGGGCTCAGGATCCCGTCGTCGTTGAAATCCTCGCCGCCGTAGCGGGAGGGCGCCAGGTTCGCGTCCTGGCTGGCGCCGAGGCGGGCCAGGGCGTCCTCCAGGCCGGAGCGGGCCAGGAGGAGGGCCCTCGTGGCGTGCACGCGCCGCTGGGAGGCCTTCCGTTCCAGCTGGGCCATGCTCAGGAAGGCCGTTCCCAGCAGGCCCATCACGCCCAGCACGCTGACGACGATCAGGAGCGCCAGGCCACGGGAGGAACGGCGGCTCATGCCCCGCCTCCCCAGGAGAGGATGCGCACGCCGCCCGGCGGGTCGTAGACCAGGGTCAGGTCGTCGAAGACGGGGGAATCCAGCAGGGGGGTGTTCGGATCCATCGTGCCGGCGGCATCGGTGGCCGGGGGGGAGGGCTTCCTCAGGAAGAGGACCCGAGCCCGGAAGGCTCCCGGGACGAGGCGCCGGACGTCCCAGCGCTGGCTCCCCGGAGGAACGCCGTAATAGGAGCTGCTCTGGTTGGCGCTCCAGAGGTACTCCGGGCTCCCCAGATCGTCCTTCACCAGCTCCACGGCGGCGTAATCCCCGGGCAGTTCGGCCGGGCGCTTGAAGGTCCAGGCCACCTGGCGCAGGAGGCTGCCCTTGGGGAGCTTCAGGGGGGCGCTGAGGTAGGAGGCCGCCGCGTCGTCGGGGACGGGACTGCCGTAGGTGAAGGCGTGGTAGCAGGCCCCCTTGTAGTAGCGGCCCTCCCGGAAGCGGGTCTGGGCGAAGGTCTGGGTGTCGACCGCGTTGCTACTCCCCAGGGCCCCCAGGTCGTAGATCGCGAACTCGTCCAGGGTGGCGTCGGCCCCATTCCCCATATAGCTCCCGACGATGTAGTACTCCGGCTTCCGGGTGGAGCCCAGTTCGATACGGTGGGCCCCGTACAGGTCCGGTTGGAGGAGGTCGGAGGCCAGGGTGGGGTCGCTCTTGTAGGACAGGTAGTCCGAGTCGTGTCCGACGTTCGTGGCTCCGGCGCCGTCGTCCAGCACCATCTCTCCGGAATCGGGAGAGTTCATGGTCGCGGTATCCGGGTCCTGAAAGTCCCAGTAGAAGGTGACGAGGTCCCAGCGGTGGCAGAGGCTGCGCCTCTTGCCTGTGTACCGGTGCTCTTGTCCGTGGACCATATCCGGGAGCACGTCGTCCTTGGAATGTCCCGTCTCGAACATCCCGAAGATCCCGTAGGTGTCCTTGTGGACTTCCCCGACCGTGAAGAACTGGTTAATGCAGTACCCCGTGTTCGTCGTGTTCACCAGGTAGGTCGTCCAGGACACCCAGCGGTGGCCGCGCTGGTCTGGGTCCAAGTTGCCCTTGATTCCCTGGAAGTCGTAGTTCGCCTTCACCCAGAAGCTCATCAGGCCGTGGAAGCCGTGGGCATTGCCGGCATCCAGGTAGGCGGGCATGCGGTCCCGCTCCGAATAGGCCCCGTCCGGATAGAGGGTGTTCGGCTTGAGGGGATCCAGCAGGCTGTTGCCCAGTTCGGCTGTGGTCACCTGCTTCGTATCAGGCAGGTTGGGCCCCGGGACGTCCGTGCCAGGGTTGTGAAGGTCAAAGCCGTCATCGAAGCTGGCCAGCATCTTCATGTCCAGGGTGGGCGGTGCCGGGACCATCTGGTCCAGGTGGTAGAAGTCGTCCGGCTTCGTCTCCAGGGTGGCCAGCTGGAGGTTCCCGTCGTAGTCGGCAGGGCTGATCTGGAGGCCGGCCCCCGGATTCACATAGGGCTCTGGGTAGGTCTGGAGGGAGACGCCCTGACCCCGGGAAGTCGGGGCGACCCGGCCTCCCCAGCTCCGGGTCATCCCGGCGTTGGGGGAGAGGTAGGCGTCCGGGAGCCGGGGGCTCTTCTCGTCCCCGGCCTTCTGGAGGTCCCCCAGATCCGCACAGACGAACTCCCGCTGGGTGGTCAACCGCGCCGCCATGGGCGCGGCCAGGGAAAGCGCCAGTTCCCGGACGGCCATCACGCGTCCCCGGGGATCCACCACCCGACCCAGGCCGACGAGGTCGCGAGCCTCCAGGGTGGGCAGAAGGCTGAATTCGGTGGAGTAGACCACCAGGTCCTGCTTGTCCAGGCGCTTCCAGGAGCTCCGATTCGGGTTGAACTTGTTGAGGTCCGAGTTGGGGTTGAAATTGGCCTTCAGGAGGTCTCTCAGGGGGGGATTATTGGTGGCATAGTTCTGGTCCAGGCAGGAATCCGGGATGGCGTTGCAGAAGGCGTCCCAGGCCTCCCAGGTGTCCAGGGGACCGGTCCAGGCCAGCAGGCGACTCACGACCGCGTGGCAGATGTCCGTGCCATCCCAGGCGTTGGTCAGGGAGGCTGATTTGAGGCGACCCACCGAGTCCGGAGCCGTCCCCATGAACATCTCCCGTGCCCCCATGCCGGAGGGATCCCCTGCCACCCACCCTTCCTCGCAGTGGATCCCTTTCAAATTGGACAACAGGGCCATGAGGACGGGCCGGCGGGTCCGGGCCCAGGCCAGGCTCACGGGGGCCCTGGCTTCCAGGGCCGGGACCCCACGGCCCCCGAAATTCTTGATCTCGGCCCAGCTCTTCGGTTGGACATTCACCATGAAGGTCGATGCATCCGGCCGGATCACCCGGGTGTCCACCCAGGCGTGGAGGGCCAGGTAGGGCTTGAGGGCGTCCAGCTTGGCCTGGCTCCCGCCCAGGGCCAGGTCCCGGATCTGCTCCCAGCTCGTCCAGCCCCCGGCCGGGCGCAGGAGGATGAGCTTCTCCCCGTCGGCCTGGCTCACGGGAAGGTCGTCGAAGGTCGAGGAGGTGATGATGTCCCCGGTATCGGGGTCCTCGTAGTTCTGCTCCACCTCGTCCATGGCCTTGGCCAGGTCCCCGAACATGCGCTTGAGGACCGCGTTGTAGTTCGGGACTCCGCCCGCATCCACATCCCGGGCGTTGAGGATGCCGTCCCCGTCGGCGTCCCCCGGCGTGATGTCCCCGCCGTTCACGTACAGCCCTTCCTGGGAGGAGACCTTCAGGGCATAGGTGCTCCCCGCCGAGGCCGGGTCCGGGGAGAGGCGGCCGGAGTAGCCGCGGACGCGCCCGTCGACGTTCACCAGGGCCGGCAGGCCCGTGGGATCCTTGACGGAGAAGGAAGGCCTCAGGGCCATGCGGACGGGGCAGTCCTCCCGGTTGCAGACGGCGGGCTGGTACATCTGGGCCGCGGTCTCCAGGCCGGGGCTGAGGACGCCGTCGTCGTTGTAGTCCTCCCCGTCATAGCGGAGGGAAGCCAGGCCCGGGTCCTGGCCCGCGCCCAGGCGGGCCATGGCGTCCTCGAGCCCGGCACGGGCCAGGAAGAGGGCCCGGGTGGCCTGGAGACGCTGCTGGGAGGATTTGCGTTCCAGCTGGGCCAGGGTCACGAAGGCCGCCGCCAGCACGACCAGCACCCCCAGGACGCCGATGACGACCAGGAGGACCAGGGCCCGGCGGGAGCTCACGGCCTCTCCCAGGCCAGCACCCTCGGCCCTGTGCCGCGTTGCCAGGCGAAGGTGATGTCGTCGAACCAGGGGGTCTCCAGCACGGGCTGGTCCAGGTGCTCCAGCGGCGTCCAGTCCGGGGTGGGCAGGAAGCGGACCCGGTAGCGCAGGCGGGGGAGGCCGGAGGAAAGGGCGACCGGGGCGCCCTGCATCAGCGTACGGAGCGGCGGGGCCGTCAGGGTGGCATTCTCGTCCATCAGGTCCACGTCGAGACGGGACTCGGTCAGCGAGGGGTCTACGGTTCTCGGAGCATACAGTCCTGCTCCCAGGGCTTCCTTGGGGGCGTCCTTGGGCAGGTACTGGGTCCAGTGGACGGCGAGCAGGCGGGGGGAACCCCGCGTCTCCAGCTCCAGCACGGTAGACAGGAAGGCGCCGTCATTGCCCTTGTAGTAGCGTCCGGCCTGGAAACGCGCCGAGGCCCAGGCCGCGCACTTCGTGAGGGCATCGGCTTGGGCCCCGAAATCGCAGATGGCCAGCTCGTCCATGACCTGGTTGGCCCGCGAGGCCCATTGCAGGGCGTTGTATTGGATCGGGCTCGAGAGGCAGCCGATGACGAAGGAGGGGGCGCTCCCGTCGAACAGGTCCTCGCCCGAGGGCAGGTTGAGCCTGTGCTGATAGGACCCCGGCGTCTCCGGATCCGTGTCCTGGGGGAAGGCCCTCAGGTCGCAATGCAGGTCGTCCTCGCCTTGGGCATAGTCCTTGCCCGTGTCGAAGAGGCAGGTCATGAGCTTCCACCTCAGGCCCGGGAGGTGGGGGTACCCGTCGCGGGGGGTCTGGCGCTCCTCCCGCTCGAACACGGGGTCGGCGCCATCCCCTTCGGGCCGGTTCTCCACGACGATGCCGGTCACCTTCGTCATTTCCCCGGTCATCAGCACCTGGCTCTCCGGTCCCATCGAGCCGATGCCCAGGCGCAGGCAGGTGAGGTGGGGGGTGACGAGGTTCGAGGCGCAGGGCTTGACCCAGTAGCCGAGGGCGCCGCGGTTGCACGGGACGGGAGGGTCCCCGCTGACGAAGGTCCTGAAGTCCGCCGGCGGGAAGTTGAGGGTGGAATAGGCCGGGGACCTCAGGTTCTGGGGATGGACCCCGTCCGGATACAGGGTGCTCGGTTCGTTCGCGGGAGCCGCCAGGGTCCCGTCCGGCCAGACGCTGGCCGTGGGGTCGGTCTGCAGGAGCTGGTCGCTGGCCGGGGTGCCGGGCCCGGGCTGGCGCAGGCAGGCCGTGCTGTCGGCTCCCACGTCCGCGTCCCAGCCGTCGTCGAAGTGGTGGAGGAAGAAGCGGACCGGGGTGGCGGAGCCCGCGGGAGGATCGGGCAGGGTCTCCGTCGTGGCCAGGGCGATCGCCCCGTCGAAATCCGCGGAATCGTGCAGGGCCATGGGAGGGCAGGGATAGGTCGTCACGGCCAGCCCCACGGGCTTGGCCCAGGTCTTCCAGGAAGGGTTCGAGGCTCCCGTCGTGCGGTTCAGGGTGTCGTCGCTGGAGAGCGAGAGGTAGTCCTGGAAGTCCTGGCGGCCGCCGACGAAGTCCTTTTGGGAGGTCTGGCGAAGCAAGGAAAAGGCCTCGGTCAGCTGGCTCGCCGAGCGTTCCGCCAGAAGGCGACCGTCGGCTCCCAGGACCCTACCCACGGCGGTGATCTTGAAGACCCCGGTGGGATAGAGACTGCCTTCGGTGGACCACTGGGTCAGGTCCGACTTGTCGATCCAGTAGTGCATCAGCTCGTCGGGGAGCTGTTTGTTGAGGTGGGTGTTGGGGTCGAAGGCCGCCTTGAGCAGGGAGGCGCCCGCCAGGTCCCAGCCGGCGGAGGCGGCTCCGCCCGTGCCGGTGATCACCGTGGGCACCAGGCCGTCACAGAAGGCGGCGAATTGCTCCCAGCTTCCGAAGGGCCCCTGCCCGGCGCGGAAGGCCAGGAGGGCATCCGCGATGGGGGGGGCCAGGGCTGGGGAAATCTCCTGGGGCTGGGGGACGGAGAACAGGCGGTGCCAGTTGTTCCCCTGCAGGCCCTGGAGGAGGGCGATCAGGACCGGTCTCGTCGCCGCGTTCAGGTTCACGGGGGGCCGGCCGCCTTCCTCGAGGCGGAGGGGGAGCCGCATCTCCTTCACCTCGCTCAGGGCGTTCCTGGAGAACAGGGGGAAGCCGGAGGCCTGGATCGCCTCCCCCGGATAGGCGTTGGGATGCACGACCTTGGCGTCCACCCAGCTGGAGACGGTCAGGAAGGGGGAGAGGTCCCTGGGGGACAGGCAGGCCCGCCCCAGGTCCTCGACGGTGCGGTAGCCTCCCACCGGGCGGTTCTGGAGAGCCACATCCCCCAGGGTGGGGATTCCCAGCTGGGTACCCAGGAGGTTCAGGACGCGGACCAGCTGCCCGTTCCAGCCCCGGCCGATCTGCAAGGCCCCCGCGGGGAAGCCCGCCGGCAGGGGCCGGGTGTCGGCCACGAAGGGATCCCGGAAGTCCGGGATGCCGTCGGCGTCCCGGTCGGCTCCGTCCAGGAAACCCCCGTTGACGTTGATCTTGGCCGACTCATCCTCCACCTTGAGGCTGTAGGCATGGTCCGTCGACAGGTACCCGCTGTATCCCCTCGGCCTGGCATCCACCGCCAGCAGGGCCGGGCTCCCGGCGGGATCCTTCACGAAGAAGCTGGGTCTCAGGGCCAGGCGGGTGGGGCAGTCCTCGCGGTTGCAGAC
>JAHFOU010000043.1:8915-11369 GCA_023261525.1 Planctomycetota bacterium
CTGGGCCTCGGTCTCCAGGCCCGGGCTGAGGAGGCCGTCATCGTTGTAGTCCTCCCCGGTAAAGCGGGACTCCAGGCTCGCGGGATCCTGTCCTGCCGAGAGGCGGGCCGTGGCATCCTCGAGCCCGGAGCGGGCCAGCAACAGCGCCCGGGTGGTGTGCAGGCGTTGCTGGGAGGCCTTGCGCTCCAGGCGGGACATCGTCAGGAAGGCCGTCCCCAGCACGGCCAGCACCCCGAGGATGCCGATGACCACCAGCAGGGCGAGGCCCCGTTCCCTCATTTCCGGGCCTTCAGGACCCCGGCGAAGAAGTTCATCACCTGCTCGGCGCAGGAGTCGTGGGCCAGCCCCGGGACCTTCACCGCCTCGAGCGCCTGGAAGCCGTTCTGGGCGCAGAGCTGGAGGGCGGGGCCGCACATGCATCCGTTCGGGTCCAGCTCGCCCTGGAAGACCGTGATCGGCAGGGTGGCCTTCTCGGGGGCCTCCGACATCGACCCGTAGCCCGCGAAGTTGGAGCAGGCCGGCGCGACGGCCTCCAGCCGCTCCGGGTGCTGGAACAGGGTGTCCCAGGCGAGCACGCCGCCGCCGGAGAACCCGGTCAGGAAGTACTTCTCCTCTGCCCCGCACTCCTTGCGCAGGTCCTCCAGGACGGCGGCGACGCCCTCGGCGTCGAAGGTGAGGCGCTTGAGCGTCCTGCCCTGGCGGACATCCATGGCCTCGAGGATCTCCTTCGGGTAGTGGTAGGCGGCCTTGACCTGGTCGACCTGGTTGGTGTTCGAGAAGGTCAGGGGGGTCACCAGGATGAAGGGGAGGTCCCCGCGCTTGGCCACGAAGCCGTTCAGGTAGCCCAGGAAGTTGCACCCCGAACCTTCCACTGCCACGACCACGGGCCACTTCTTCTCGGGCGTCCAGCCCTTGGGCAGGGAGAGATAGTACTCCATGGCGTGGGCGCCGGCCTTCCTGAGGACAGGGGCCTTGATGGAGGCCTTGAGCTCGAGGAGGGTCAGGGCCTTGGCGTGGACCGGGTCGGGATGGAGGCGCTCGGCGCCCTGCAGGAGGCGCAGGGCTCGGTCCGCGTCCTGCTTCTCGGCCTGGCCGACGGCGGCGTCGAGGGGGGAGGCCGCGGTCTTGGGATCGTGCGCGAAGGCCCCCAGCAGGTAACAGTCGAACGTGGCCTGCTGGTCCGCCGGATGCTTGAGGGCGAAGAGGTCCAGATACAGCCCGGAGACCTTCTTGTCGGTCTCCTGCCGTTTGCGCGCGAAGGTCTTGAGGGCGTCCTCGGTCCCCTGGGAGTCACCCTTCAGCTTCTCCGAGAGGGCCTTGGCCTTGAGGTCCTGGGCGAGGGGCATGGCCTCCTCCACCAGGGTCCGGCCTTCCGCGATCAGCTTCTTCTCCAGGCACCAGGAGGCGAGCTTGACGAGTTCGGTGGCGATCGCGCCCTTCAGCTCGGACTCCTTGGAGGGGCCCGCGGGGGTCGGCGTCTTGCCGGGGGCCTCCAGGACCGGGAGCAGCAGGACGGCCAGCAGGAGCAGGTTCGTATGCCTTATGTTCAACGGCTTTCCTCCACCAGGACCAGGGTTGCCTCCTCCAAGGGCTGGAAACGCATGGCCCGGATCCCCACGGGCTCCCCCCAGGCGGTGAGTCCCAGGCTCCCGCCCGAGGAGGTCCCCGCGAAGCGGGTCAGGGAGGCGCTGTCGGCGGGGCAGGTCCAGGCCGGGCGTCCGTCCATCTCCGCCCAGATCCGGCCTCCCCGGAGCTCCAGGCGCAGGGCCAGCACCCCACCCCCCGGAGGGAGCTGGGATTCCGCGGGCAGGACCCACTGTCTCAGGGCGCCCCCGGCCCGGAACACCACGGCCACGGTGCTGTGCGGGAAGGGGCGCTCCACCTCGGCCTCCCAGACATAGGCCTCGGTCCCCTCGGGCAGGCGCAGGCCGACCTCGGCATTCCCGCCCGCGGGCAGGAGGCGCCAGCCGCCGCGAGGGGCGGATTGGGCCCCGGAGGAGACGATCCCGGTCTCGAGGAGGCCCGGGTTCCAGGAGGGCAGGGTTCCCGCGCACCAGTCCGGCGTGCCCGCCGGCCTCGTCCCGGCCTGGGAGGCCAGGACCTCCTGTCCCGCGGGGAGGGGCACCGGGATCCCGGACGCGGGAAGCCACTCGGCGGCGCCGGAGAGCGCGGCAAGGCGTCCGCCACCGGCCGCGGCCAGGGCGGAGGGGAGAAGGAGGGAGGCCCGGTCCGCCTGGAGGACTTCCCCTTCCTCCGCGGTCACGGCGACGGCCACGGCCTCCCCCAGGCTCTTCAGCTGGCCGAAGGGGGTGGCGAGGAGGAGGGTCCCGGGCGGGGTCGCGCTGAAGCGCGCCCAGGCCGTGCCCGCCGTCAGCGAGAGGCGGGGCCCGGCGCCGGAGGAGCCGACCCGGGCCCTCGCGCCGGGGGCCAGGCGGGCGGAAGCGCCCGTGTCCC
>JAHFOU010000335.1 GCA_023261525.1 Planctomycetota bacterium
CCTTGACGGTTTCGGCGCAGAGCCTGTCCCGCCTCGCCCTGCGCTCCTCCCGGGCCCCGGCGCTCAGGGAGGCCGGCTTGGGCTTCTCGGCGCCCAGGAGAGGCAAGGCCAGCAGAAGGAGAAGGATGCGCATGGCGGGGGGCATTGTACCCGCCTTGACGGCTTCCGGATCCGGCGCCTACAGTGCCAGGCGTGGCTTCTGGGGAAGACGCGTTGGTGCTCCGACTGCTGGCCCGGGACCCCGGGGCCTGGGAGGCCCTCCTGGCCGGCTATGGAGGCGAGATCGAGGCCGTCTGCCGCCGGACCCTGGCCCAGGCGGGCCGGCCGCGGGATGCCGCCTCCGTGGCCGACGCCGTGGCCGAAGTGTTCCGCGCCCTCCTGGAGGCCGATGCCCGCGCGCTGAGGAACTTCCGCCCGGGCGCCGCCCTCGGCGCCTACCTGCACGTGATCGCACGCCGGCGGACCCTGGACCTGGCCCGGAAGCGCTCGCCGGCGGGGATCCCCTGGATGGAGGAGACGCCCGCGGCGGACGGCCCCGCCGAGAACCTGATCGCCGCCGAGCGCCTGGAGCGCCTGAAGGAGGCCCTCTCGGCCCTCCCCGGGCGGGATGCCGAGCTGTTGCGCCTCTTCCACCTGGAGGGGCTGAGCTACCTGGAGATCTCCGCCCGGTGCGGGCTTCCTGCGGCCCAGCTGGGGGTCCTGCTCTCCCGGGCCCGCGAACGCCTGCGGGAGGGCCTGGGCAGGGAATTCGGGGAATTCCTGTAAGATCCAGAGCCTCCGTCACGAAAGCAGGGCGTGAATCCACATCCCCTCCCCGATGACCTGATCCTGGCCTTCCTCTGCGACCGCCTGGAGGGCGCGCCGAGGCAGGACGTGGAAACCCATCTTCAACAGTGCCCCGCGTGCGCCCGACGCGCCAGGAGCCTCTCCTCCTGGAGCGATGCCCTGGCCTGGGCCTTCCCCGGATCCGAGGATGCCCGGCCCTCGGAAACCACCACGGCGCGGGTGAGGGCGGCGCTCGAGCCCTCCCCCAGCCCCCGCTCCTGGTGGCCGGCGGCGGCGGCCGCCCTCCTGCTGGTGGTCGCCGGAGCCGGCTGGCAGTCCCATCGCCGCCAGTCTCCCCATCCCCTGCCTCCCCCTTCCGCACCCCGGGGGCCCTCCCGCCTGGTCGCGGCGGAGGGCCTGGAAATCCTCCTGGGCCCCGGGGCGACCCTGGCCTCCCGGGAAGCTTCCCTGCCGGTCCTGACCCGCGGCGCCTGCCTGGTCCTGGCCTCCGGCAAGGAGACCCGCCTGGCGGCCGGGGGGCTCCAGGTGGTCCTGAGGGACGCCGAGGCCCTCGTCCGCATGCTTCCGCCTTCCTCCCCGTCCCTGAGCGGCCTCTGCCTGGGCGAGGCCCGGGCCGACGAGGGGGAGCCCGCCGAAGTGCTGCTCTTCTCCGGCACGGCGGAGGTCCTCTGCCAGGGCCGCCGCCTGGCCCTGCATGCCGGCGAGGGGATGAGGGAAGGGCAGGGTGCCCCCCATCCCGTGCGGGCGGATCAGCTCGCCGTCCTGCGTGAATCCGTCCTGGCCCCCGGGGAGGCCCCTCCCGCCTGGACGGGCGGATCCCTCGACGGCCGCGGAAGCCTGGCCTCCTGGCTGGCCGACCCCGGGGCCTCCTGCTACAGCCTCCAGGTCCGGCTGAGGGTCCCCGAGCAGCCCGCCCTGATGGGCCTGTCCTTCGTCGTCGACGGCCGGGACACCCTCTGGGTGCCGGAGGCCAAGGACCTGGCCGACGGCGCCTGGCATCGCCTCTGCGCGAACGTCTCGCCCGGCTGGGTAACCCTCCTCCTGGACGGCCGGCTCTGCTACCGCGTGCCGCGCGGGCAGTTCAAGCCAAACCCCGTCGCGGGAGCCTCGGGCGCCGGCGTGGCCGTCTGGGGCGGGAGCCTGGAGGTCTCGGAGCTCCGCCTGGAGCCCTGGCCTTGAGAACCGTCTCCGGCCTGGTCCTCCTCGTCGTCGTCGGGGTGCTGGGCATCCTCGCCCTCCTGGCGGCCGCCTTCGTGACGATGGCCCAGCTCGAGCGCAGGGCCTCCCAGCAGCGCCTGCACGCCGCCCAGGCCACCCTCCTGGCCCGAAGCGGCCTGGAGGACGCCATGGCCCGGCTGGCCTCCGGCCAGGATCCCGAGGCGGCGACGAACGCCTATGCCGGAGAGGACTGGAACGCCGATGGGCTCCTCAACGGCCCCGAGATTGCCGGCGAATCCTTCCGGCGCGGTACCCTCGATGTGGAGGACTGCCCCGTCCAGCATGCCCTGAGGCCCTCCTTCTTCATGGCGGACAGCCTCGGCAAGCCCCTCCTGTCCCCCGTGGACGGACACCTGCGGGGCGGCTCCGGACGGCTCCAGGACGGCCTCTACTCCCTGAAGGCCTCCTCGGGTGGGCTCTACGTCAACGGAGGGGACCTCTCCGCGGGGGATTTCGACTTCGACGGCATCCCCAACGCCCGGGACACCGGCTACCCCTCGAGCTATACGGACGGCAACGGCAATCCCCACAACTTCACCTATCTCACCTACAACGCGATGCTGAGACGCATGCTCGGCACCCTGGCCGAGGCCATCGACCGCCAGGACGCCAGCAACGACGGCCTGCCCGTGGACCAGACGGACGGGGAGAGGCTGATCGACGTCCGCCCCACGGGAGGCTGGCAGTCCTGGAGCCAGATCCGCGACCTGGCCCTGGGCGGGAGCCAGACCAGGCTCGACGTCCTGAGACCCTACCTGACCCTCCGCGCCTGGGTGGACCTGAAGGTCATCCACCCCAACCCGCCCCTCGACCCGGACGGATGGAACTACCTGTCCCAAGGGGATATCCGGAAGAGGCAGATCTCCCAGGGCTTCCTGGTCACCGCCCCGGGCTTCGAGAACGTCCCCGAGTGGGGAAGGACCTGGGGGCGCTCACCCGTGGACCTGGCCTGGGCCCGGAGGCACCGGCCCGTGCTGATCGCCCTGCTGGCGGGCCTGCGCGGATGCTGGCTGGATCCCTCCAGCGCCGCGCCGGGGATGAACCGAGGGGCTCCGTTCACGATCGGCAACACCG
>JAHFOU010000336.1 GCA_023261525.1 Planctomycetota bacterium
GTTGTGGGGGTCTCTCACGCGCAGGAATCGGAGGTGTCCTGAAGGTGTCAAGCCGGCCGCTCGACGATGAGCGGACGAGCCTCTCTGAAACTCTCCGAGAGGCCCGAAGAAGAGAGCGGGAAGTCCCTACAGCTTGGCCCAGAGGCCTGCCTGATCCGCCCAATCGGGGGCGGCGGCGATGTCGCAGAGCCGCCTCTCCGTCAAGGCGTCCAGACGCTCAGGAGCGGCCACGAGGACGGCTTCTTGGATGGCAGGGGAAAGCATGAGGAGGCTGGCGACCTGCCCCACCCGGGACCGGGTCACCCCCAGCCACCGGGCGGCGTCCGCCAGGTTCCTGACCTGCCCGTCCCGGATCATGCCCTGGATCCGATGGGCCAGGACCAGGGTGCGGACCACGGGATGGCAGGGAGGGGCTAGCGCCGGGACCTCGCTCTCCCCGCGCCTGCGCTTGACCTTCTTCAGGGTCAGCTGGAACTCGAACTGCAGCTTGGGAGCCTCCTCCTTGGACATCAGGCCACCTCCGCCATCTCCGGATCCAGTTCCCGGGCGAGGGCCTGCGCCCCTCTCTCGCTCACGTTCAGGCGCATCGCCCTGGTCCTTCCGTCGTACTCCACTCGGTCGATGAGGCTCCGGAAGACCCGGATCCTCTCAGCCGGGAACAGGGCCTCCCAGGAATGGTCGAAGAACTCCCTGAGCTTCCCGGTGAGCGGCGTCTTCGGATCGGCCACGACCTGCCTGAGGCAGGCGACGGCTGCCTCCTCCATGGCCTGGGCGTTCATGGAGGGGTTCGGACAGGTGTCGTACCCCTTCTTCTGCGCCATGCTGCAGATGAAATACTGGTACCGCTTCCCGTTTTTCCTGGTGTAGGACAAGGGCATCGCGCACCCGCAGGCGCGGCAACGCAGCATCCCCTTGAGGAGGGCATCGGCTCCCTTCCGGCTAGGCCCCGAGCGCTCCCGTAGGTTCTCCTTGCGGAGCTTCTCTACCTCCCGGAAGACCTCGTCGGGAACGATGGCCTCGTGCTCTCCGGGGTAGAGTTCCCCGTTCACCTCGGTCTTCCCGAGGTAGTAGGTGTTGGCAAGGACCTGCTGGATGTTGGTAGCCTGGAACGGCCGTCCGCCGGTCACGTTGCCCTTCTTGCTGACGAGGCGTTTGCTGGTGAGTCCCCGGTGGTTCAATTCCTTGACGACGTCCAGGATCGACCTTCGCTCGAGGTAGCTGTCGAAGATCTGCCGGACCAGCCTCGCCTCCACCTTGTTCACGACCAAGCGTTTCTTCTCCCGGTCGACGTCGTAACCCAGCGGAGGCCGCCCACCCACCCATTTCCCTCGCTTGCGCGCGCCAGTCATCTTCGTCTTCACGCGCTCGCTGATCACCTCGCGCTCGAATTGCGCGAAACTCAAGAGGATGTGCAGGGTGAGGCGGCCTATCGAGTCCGACGTGTTGAAAGACTGAGTGGTCGAGACGAACGCGACCTGGTTCCGGTCGAGCAGTTCCACCATCCTGGCGAAGTCCATAAGGGAACGAGAGAGGCGGTCGACCTTGTAGACGACGATGCAGTCGAAGCGGCGGGCGCGCACGTCCTCCAGAAGCTTCTGGAGAGCGGGGCGTTCCGTGTTGCCACCCGAGTAGCCCCCGTCGTCGTACCGTTCCGGCCACAGGACCCACCCTTCTCCCTTCTGGCTCTCGATGAACTTCTCACACGCCTCGCGCTGCGAGTCGAGGCTTGAGAAGTTGGTGTCCAACCCCTCGGTCGTGGACTTCCTGGTGTAGATCGCGCAGCGGACCCTGCGTTTCTTGCCATCCTCGGTTCCGGTGTCGCTCTCCCGCATAATTGCTCCTATAGGTTGAAGAATAGGAACCCGTTCCAATGCGCTCCGGTGACCTCCTTGGCCACCGCCGTAAGGCTCCTGAACACCTTGCCATGGTGCTCAAACCCATCCTGCGTGACCCTCACCTCGACCATCTGCCCCTTGTAGGGCCGCTGGAGGAGCGTGCCTGGTGAAGGCACCCGCCGGTCCTTACGGCCGCCGCCCGGGACCGAGGTAAGCTGGGCCGGCGACGGCATGGAGGCCTTCAATTCCTCTAGCTTCTGCTGGGCGCCAGGACTCAGGCCCCCGAGTTCCTGTTCCTGGATCCTCCAGGCGACCTGCCTCCAGAGCTGATCCCGGTTGTGGGAGGACGCCTCCTTCCCGAAGGCCTCCCGGTACCTCTCCCGGAGCGCCGGCAGGGGCAGGCCCCGCAAAGTCTCGATCCTGGCCGCCATGGTCTCGGGCATGAATCCCTCCTTCTGGGGACATGAGGGCATGCTCTCCGGGACACATCCAGTCAATTTTGAGAGTTTTCCAGGGCGCTACTGGAAGGCCCGGGGTCCGGCCCGTCCCCCGCGATCATCCCCCCATTCAGACCCCCTTCCGGTACGGGCACTTTTTTCTTTCCTGAGGCCGTCCCGAACGGCAGGGGCCGAGCCCAAGAGGGGGACATGCTCCAAACGCCACCTGGATGCGATTCTGGAGAGTACGCCTGATGAATTGGAGGCCGGGGTTCGGCCGCACGCCTCGCCCGCCGGCCAGAAGCGCTTGCCTGGTCAAAATGCCCTCCCCTAAAATTAGCCTCAAGAGACCGTGATCAAGGACCCGCAACGGCCGGTAAGGAGGCGGCCGTGATCTGCCGATCTCGCGCACGCGAGCCTCGGATACCTGGTGGTCCCCGCCGTCGGGCCGGACCAGTCAATACCCCTGTGTTTGTGTAAGGGCGTTCGGGCTGTGACCTGCTTGAGAGACAGCCGGTGCAATGCCGGCGTTCATCTCCTGCGTGGCAGCAGCCATACGAGATCCCTCCCGCTGTTGGGTGGGAAACAGGGCTTTGAACTGGAGAACGGAGGGGACACATGCGATCGTCAAAGCATCAGTCGACAAGCCCGCCAGGCGCTTCGCTAGGCCGGGCGCTTCTCATCCTGATCCTGGTCGCCCTCTCCTTCTCCTGGGCTTCCGCGGCCGCCTTGAGGCCGTGGACACACGAAAGGAGCAACGACCGTGGACAGCATGAAGGTTCTATTCGGGGCCCTCTC
>JAHFOU010000337.1 GCA_023261525.1 Planctomycetota bacterium
TTGGCACCCCTGGTCACCTACCTCCTTGACCTCGGGATCGCCCTGCTCCTGCCTGCCGCAATCCTAGTCTCCAGCAGGAGCATTCCAGGGTCGCTCATCCTGACGCTCCCGTTGTTTCTGTTGATGGCTTTCATTACGGCGTTGGGAGCCACGCTCTGGCTCTCGGCCTTGAACGTCCGGTTCCGGGATGTGCGTTATGCCGTCCCCTTCCTGCTGCAGCTCTGGCTCTTTGCGACTCCCGTTCTCTACCCTGCGTCCATGCTCCCTTTGCGCTGGCGCCCACTCCTTGGGCTGAATCCCATGAGTTGTGTCGTTGAAGGGGTGCGCTGGGGCCTAGCGGGCGGTCCCGCCCCATGGCTCCTCATGCTCCCCTCCGCCGCCGTAGCCTTCCTTCTCCTCGTCACGGGATTGGCTTATTTCCGCCATGTCGAACGAACCTTGGCTGACGTGGTATGACATGAACGGCAGCCTGCGCGTCGAAGGGTTGGGAAAACGCTACCGCATCGGGGAATTCGAACCCTACGGCTCGTTACGGGAAAGGCTGTCGCGATGGCCGGCAGCTCTCCTGAGGCGCTCCTGTGCCCCGCCGGAGATCCGGGCCCTTCAGGATGTCACGTTCTCCGCGTCTCCAGGGGAGGTCGTGGGGATCCTTGGCCGCAACGGTGCAGGCAAATCGACACTCCTGAAAATCCTGTCCAGGATCACGGAGCCTTCGGAAGGATTTGCCGAGATTCAGGGACGCGTCGGATCTCTTCTTGAGGTCGGCACCGGTTTCCATCCGGAATTAACCGGGCGGGAGAACATTTTCCTCAATGGAACACTCCTGGGGATGAGCCGTCTGGAGATACGTACCCGGTTCGATGCCATCGTGGAATTCGCAGGGACCGAGCGCTTCTTGGACACGCCAGTGAAGCGCTACTCCAGCGGGATGGCGACGCGCCTAGCCTTCTCGGTCGCCGCGCACCTGGAACCGGAGATCCTCCTGGTCGACGAGGTGCTGACCGTCGGGGATATCGCCTTTCAGAAACGCTGTCTAGGGAAGATGGACACCTTAGCCCGTTCAGGACGAACAGTGCTTTTAGTAAGCCATAACCTGACTGCAGTGCAACACCTCTGCACCCGGGTCCTTCTATTCGAGGACGGACGCCTCGTCGGGGATGGGAATGCGGCGGAAGTCATCCGTGGATATTTGGATGGGCTCCATCGTGCTGCCCCCGTTCCCCTGGCTGAACGCAAGGATCGGCAGGGAAGCGGGCGCCTCCGCCTGACATCCCTCTCATGGTTCTCCCCGGATTCAGGCGCTCTCGCCCCGCTCTGCGGCGCACCGGCCCGCCTATCCCTCGGCTACCGCGGCAGCGCCCTGCGCGACGTACGGATTTCCGTGGGCCTGTTCACCCTGAAAGGCGAGGGGGCCCTGATGTTGGGAAGTGATCTCTCCGGCGAACCCTTCAGCACATTACCGGAAGAAGGGAAGCTGGAATGCCGGCTTGATCGTCTCCCGCTCCTCCCTGGCACCTATACGGTCAACCTCTACGTGACCGTACAGGGGGAGGTGGCGGATTGGGTACAGGATGCCGGACAGCTGAGTGTCGCAGAGGGAGATTTCTTCGGGACTGGGCAGCTCCCTCCCGCAGGATATGGATCTGTTGCGGTGGCACACGCCTGGAAGCTTTCCACATGACCTTCCGGGCATCTACGGCCAATCTCAAGCATGCCCTCCTGATACTCGCCCTTCCAGACCAGAGGAAGCACTTCTGTGCCTGGGTCCTGTCCCTGCTCCAGCCTCCCCATCGATCAGATCTTCCTTGGTTGACATTCGACGCCGTCCGTTTCCTGAAGGAACGCCTTCCCATTCATCCATATGTCTTGGAGTACGGGAGCGGGGCATCCACGGCCTTCTGGCTGAAGCGTGGGGGCCGTTGCGTTTCCATCGAGCACGACGCGGCTTTCTTCGAAAGACTAGGCAGGCGCCTCGGACACGCCGCATCCCTGGATTACCGTCTGAGGCCTCCAGAGCCGGATCCGTCTGACCTCCCGATGGATCCATCCGATCCTCACCAGTACCGCTCTTCGGATCCGAGGTACCGTGATGTCAGTTTCCGGAAGTACTCTTCGGAAGCCGATGTCTTTCCTGACGCATCCTTCGATGTCGTCCTCGTGGACGGGCGGGCTCGTCCGTCCTGCATCCTGCATGGTGCGCCCAAGGTCAAACCCGGAGGCTATCTCATCCTCGACAACGCCGACCGACCCTACTACACGGCCCGGACCGCATCCATTCTCCAGGGCTTCACCCGGCATACTTTCCCAGGCGCAGGCCCCTTCGGGCCTTGGTTCTGGGAAACGGATATTTATGAACGTCAGCGCTGATGGATCTCGCGGCTTGCCGTGGAAGTTTCTAAGGATTCTGAAAAGGATCTGGACCACACGTCTCGGCCTGCGCAAGCGACGCCCCTACTCCCTGGGCTATGAGTACCAGCCACCCCTCATGCCCCATCTTCCTGCCGGCGGGGTCATCCTCGACATCGCTTGCGGAGGCAATCCCCTTCCTCAAGCTACCCTCCTGTCGGACCTCCACATGGGGCCCTCGCCTCACCGCACCGTCCCTCTAGCACGCGACCAGCGTCCCTTCATCGTCCTGGATATCCATCACCTCCCTTTCAAAGACAAGTCCATCGACTATGTCTACTGCTCCCATGTGCTCGAACACGTGGCTGACCCGGAGCTCGCCTGCCGAGAGATCATGCGCGTCGCCAAGGCTGGATACATCGAGACCCCGACCCTGATGAAGGATGCCCTCTTCGCCTGGGCCGGAATGATCCACCACCGTTGGCACGTGACCCGCATCGGTACCCGTCTGGTGTTCTTCGAGTACGACGAACGGCGGCGGCAAGGGGTCCGCACGACCCAGTGGCGGGACGCCGTGCTCGGGGAATTCCACCATCCGGACCAGGATCTCTTCTTCCCTAATCAGGACCTCTTCAACACCTGCCTGGAATGGAAGACCGGCTTTGAGGTGACGGTTTTCCGCCTGCCGCCGGCCTCCTCATGAAGATCCTTGTCCTCAA
>JAHFOU010000338.1 GCA_023261525.1 Planctomycetota bacterium
TGGGGCCTGTCCGCCGGGGAGATCGCGCTGCGCGTCCGGGCCCTCCAGCCCTGGCCGGGAGCCTTCTCCACCCTCCAGCCCGAAGGCCTGAAGATCTCCATCTGGAAGGCCAGCCCGATCGAAGGCGGTGGGGAACCCGGAACCCTCCTGCCCGGCCCCGAGATGCGCGTGGCCTGTGGAAAGGGCGCCCTGGAGCTGAGGGAGGTCCAGGCCGAGGGCAAACGCCGCCTGGAGGCCGGGGCCTTCCTGCGCGGGGCCCGCCTGGCTCCCGGGACCCGCTTCGAACCATGAGCCTGCCCGAAGGGGTGGCTGTGCGCGCCGCGGCCCTGAAGGCCCGCCTGACCGTGGCCGCCGGGCGCGTCTCCTGCCGGGATGCCACCGAGCGCGAGGGCGAACGGCTGTCTCCCCGGGACCGGGGCCTTCTGACCCACCTCGTCACCGGCGTCACCCGCCACCTCCTGACCCTGGACCATTTGCTCTCGCGCCACAGCAGCCGCCGGGTGGAGATGTTGGATGCCCCCGTGCGGGAGGCCCTGCGCCTGGGCGCCTTCCAGCTGGTCTTCTGCACCCGGATCCCCCCCCATGCCGCCCTGGGGACCACGGTGGAGGCCTCGAAGATCTTCAACGCCCGGGCCTCCGGGACCGTGAACGCCGTGCTGAGGGCCCTGTCCGCCGGAATCGAAGGCCGAGGCCCCTCCCTGCCTTCCGACGACCCGCTGCGCTCCCTCTGCGACGGGGCGGGGAACGCCTGCCGCTTCCGGGAGCCCCTCTTCCCCCAGGGGGATCCCCATTCGGCCTCCCTGCTGTCCTTGAGGACGAGCCTCCCGGCCTGGATGCTGGACCGCTGGATCCGGCGTTTCGGCCCCGAGGAGGCCGAGCGCCTGGCCTTCCAGGCCCTTCCGCCGCCGCCCATCGCCCTGAGGCCCAACCCGCTGAGGCCCCTGCCCGAGGCCCTGACGGCCCTATCGGAGCGCCTGGGATCCGGGGCCCTCCTCCTCAAGGAGAACGCGGATCCCACCGGACTTCCAGGCTGGGCCGAGGGGGCCTTCAGCGTCCAGGACCCCTCCGCCCAGGCCGTGGTCGCCCAGGGTCTCCAGCCCCGGGCCGGGGAGCACGTCCTGGACCTCTGCGCCGGGGTCGGGGGCAAGGCCTGCGCCGCCGCCGAGGCCGGCGCGGTGGTCACGGCCGTGGACAAGGATGTCCGGCGCCTGGAACGCCTGAAGGCCACCGCCGCGCGCCTGGGCCTGAGCGCCCGGGTGGAGATCGTCCAGGCGGACGCCCTGAAGCCTCCCGCCGCCTGGCAATCGGCCTTCGACGCGGTGATCGTGGACGCCCCCTGCACGAACACGGGCGTGCTGAGGCGGCGCCCCGAGGCCCGCTGGCGCCTCTCTCTCCAGGATCCCGCCCGCATGGCCGAGACCCAGGCCAGGCTCCTGGAGGCCGCCTCCACCTGCGTGAAGCCGGGAGGCCGCCTGGTCTACGCGACCTGCTCCTTGGAAGAGGAGGAGAACGAAGGGACGGCCCGGGCCTTCGCCGCGGGCCATCCCAGGTTCCTCCAGGAAGGGGAGGCCTTCCTCCTGCCTTCCCCCCAGGGGGACGGGGCCTACTGGATCCGCTTGAGGAGGACTTGAGCCCTCACTGGTCCCAGGAGTGGAGGGTGTATTCGACCACCTTCTCGCCATCCTTGGGGATCTCGACCTTGAAGACCACGGTGCCGGCGTCCTTCTTCTCGAAGGGGTCCGAGTTCTTCTCGATCTCCCAGTTTCCCCAGTACCCGGTGTGCTCCATGATCTCGACGGTCACCGGGACGTCCTTGTGGTTGCGGACGGAGATCTTGAGGCCCGCCCAGCGGTTGTGGGCAGTCTGGCGGTTGGCGGTCTGGGTCCGCTCGCCGATGATGTCGAAGGCATCCCCCACGTAGAGCTCGATCTTCTCGTCCTTGGGCGTGTGGTCGATCCGGTCCTCGCCGACGAATTCCAGGGACCCATCCGCCTCGTCCATCTTGTAGACCCTCACCTTCCCGGCCGGGAGCGGCATGCCCAGGCGGCTGGCCTGGCTGTTCTTGAGGCCCAGGAGGACCCGGACCTTCTTCTCATCCATCGTGGCGTCGTAGCGGTAGATCTTGGTCGAGGGCACGTCCGTGGCACCCAAGAGCTCGATCTGCTTGGTCTCGCTCTCCTTCACCGTGGCCGGGCGGCCCAGGGTGTAGAGGTGGTACTCCGCGAAGGCCTTCTCCTGAAAGCCGCCGCCGTCTCCGCCCCCCGTCCCCGCCTTGACCGACCTGCTGTTCACTGCCCATTCCTGCTGCTGGACCCTGTGCACATCCCCGGCCATGAGCTTGATCTGGGCGTCCGGGTAGGTCGCCCCGCTCTGGTTGTTGATGGTCACCCAGCCGGAGAGGTCGGCCAGGGTGTCATCCTTCTTGGCGATCAGGGTGTAGTCCGCCGTCCAGCCGATGCTGGAGGCCTGGTAGGTCACCTTGGCCAGGTGTTCACCGGCTTTCGCGGCATCCAGCTTCCAGGCCAGGGTCGGCCGGGTGATCAGGCCTTCCGGGAGCGCCGGGAGGATGACCTGCCCCGGGAAGTTGAGCCGGATCTCCCCCTTCTCCCCCCCCATCTTCACGATGCCCTGGGTGGACAGCAGGGTGCCGGTCTTGCGCTCCAGGGACTTGTCCTTCTCGTTGAGGACCTCGAAGGCGACCTCCCGGTCCACGTACTTCTGGAGCAGCTTCTGGGAGTTCACCAGGTCGTACTGGTAGTTCTGCTCCAGGACCCGGGTCCCCGCGGGATCCGTCAGGGACTCGAACTTCACCGAGGTCGGGTCGATGGTCGAGGCCACGTCCTGGAACAGCAGGTCCTGGACGCCCTCCTTCAGGGTGAGCTTGCGCCGGGCCTTCACCACGGCGAAGCCCTGGTTGTAGATGGTCAGGCCCACCCCTTCCCCCTGGGGGGGGGCATCCTCGGCCAGGGCCAGGGAGATCCCCATGCCCAGGGTGAGCGCGGCGGCGATTCGGCGGGTGCGGTTCATGCGTGTTCCTCCTGACGGCTTCAGACGCGGGTCACG
>JAHFOU010000339.1 GCA_023261525.1 Planctomycetota bacterium
GAGGCCGGGTCGGGCCAGGACAGGATGTCCGACAGCATCTAGGGCAGCCCCGGCACGTGCAGAAGCCAGAGGAGGAGAAGGACCCCGGCCAGGAGGAAGGCCACCGAGGCGCCCACGAATCCGCCCTGGGCCCTGCGCGCGGCCGCGCCCAGGCCGCGCACCAGCAGGGCCGGGGCCTCCACCATCAGGCCGTCGATCAGGACCCGGTCCATCCAGAACCAGAGGGCCTCGGCGCCGCGCCGGATCGGGCCCAGGACCAGCGCCTCATAGGCCACGTCCAGGGTCCGGCAGGGGCCGTTCTCGACGGGCGCGGCTGAGACGTAGCGTCTCCAGGCCACGCCGATCCCGGTCCCGGCGGCCACGATCGCCGACACCATCGCGAAATGCTCGTCCACGAGGGGCACGGGGCCGTGGAGCGGCTCCGGGAAGGCCAGCCAGTGCCCCAAGGGGGCCCCGATCAGGCCTCCGACGGCCGCCAGGAGGGCCAGCACCACCAGGGGAAGGGTCATGACGGGAGGGGATTCGTGCAGGTGCTCGCGGGCATGGGCGTCCAGCCGGTCCGTGGACCAGAAGGCCAGCAGGTAGAGACGGGTCATGTAGAAGGCCGTGAGCGCGGCGCCGACCAAGCCGACGGCCCAGAGGGCAGGATGCCCGGCCTCCAGCACGCCGCCCAGGATGGCCTCCTTGCTGAAGAAGCCGGAGAAGGGCGGCACCCCGCAGATGGCCGCCACCGAGACCGCGAAGGTCGCATGGGTCCAGGGCAGGGCCGACCGCAGCCCCCCCATTTTCCTCAGGTCCTGGACCCCGCCCAGGGCATGGATCACCGAGCCGGCGCCGAGGAAGAGGCAGGCCTTGAAGAAGGCGTGGGTGAGGAGGTGGAACATCGCCGCGCCGAAGGCCCCCGACCCGCAGGCCAGGACCAGGTAGCCCAGCTGGCTGATGGTGGAATAGGCCAGGACCTTCTTGATGTCGGTCTGGCGGCAGGCATAGAGGGCCCCCACCAGCAGGGTGGCCGCCCCGACCGCGGAGACCGCCGACATCGCCGCCGGGCAGATCAGGAAGACCGCCGAGAGCCGGCAGAGGAGGTAGACGCCGGCCGTGACCATGGTGGCCGCATGGATGAGGGCGCTCACGGGGGTGGGGCCGGCCATGGCATCGGGCAACCACACGTAGAGGGGGACCTGGGCCGATTTCCCGGCCACGCCCACGAGCAGGCCGAAGGTGCCGGCGAGCAGGGCCAGGCCCGTCAGCGCGTGACCGTGCGCGGCGGCATTAATCCCGGAGAAGGCCAGGGTGCCGGTCGCGGCCCAGAGGGCCAGCATGCCGAGCACGAAGCCGGCGTCGCCGACGCGGTTGGTCAGGAAGGCCTTGAGCCCGGCGGCGGCGTTGGCGGGATCCTCGTGCCAGAAGCCGATGAGCAGGTAGGAGCAGAGCCCCACCCCCTCCCAGCCCAGGAAGCAGAGGGCCAGGTTGTCGGCCAGGACCAGGATCAGCATCATGGCCACGAAGAGGTTGAGCCAGGCGAAGTAGCGCGGCTGGCACTTGTCGTGGGCCATGTACCCCGCCGAGTAGAGGTGGATGAGGAAGCCCACCCCGGTCACCAGGCAGATCATCACGGCGGACAGGGGGTCCAGGGACAGGGCCATGCGGGCCGAGAAGTCCCCGGCCTGGATCCAGGCCCCCGCGTCGGCGGTCAGGAGGCGGACGGACCGGTCGGCCAGCAGGGAGACCAGGCCGACGGAGACCGCCGCGGCGGCGCCGACCGCGAGGCAGGCCACGACGGCCGGCCCCCGCTTGGGAAGGAAGCGCCCGAAGACGACGTTGAACAGGAACCCGGCCAGGGGCAGGGCGGGGACGAGCCAGAGAGAAGGCGTGTGGAGCCCCATGTGGCGGGCGGGATGATAGCGGAACGGGACGGGCGGCTACAACGCCGAGGGCTCAGGCCCCTTGACCCAGGCGTCCAGGCGCTCGCGGATCTTCTTCATCGTCTCCTCCAGGGAGGAGGCGGTCTCGTCGCCCAAGGGGCCGAGCAGGCCCTTGGCCTGGGAGTACCCGGACTCGATGGCCTGCTGGATCAGGTCCCGGAAGGCCGAGCGCTCCTGGGGGAGGCCGGCCCGCCCGAAGCCGGCCGTCGCGAAATCGGCGATGCGGTCCGCCACCTTGTCCGGGGACCATTCCTGGCGGATCTTCTCCATCAGGGCCTTGGCCGCCTCAGGGTCCCCCGCCACGGTCAGTTTCATGTCGAAGGTCTGGGCATAGATCTCGGTCCTGGAATACTTCGTCCCGTCGAACACCGTAGAGACGGCATGCATGGATTGATAGTGCAACTCCATGATGGCCATGGCCTTATGATCTTTTGCCAGGTTTCCAGCCAAGGCGGAGAGGTCCAGGGAGTCCATCCCCCCCATGCCTGGGGAGGCGCAAGCGTTTCCTTGGGAACGGGGACGCCCGTCTTCGGGAGGGGGCCAGGACAGCAGGCCCAGATCCAGGCCGGCGGGGGGAATCTGGGTCAGGTTCATATCCCCCACATCGTCCAGGGGGTGGCGGATCTTCAACCCGACTTCTGGAACGGCAGTTGAACTTACCTGGAGTACAGCTGGAAGCGTCGGGCATAGGCCAGGACGCTCGGGATCCACCCCTTGCCAGGGGCCTTGGAAGCCCGGAGCATGGTGGAGGAAACGCCCTGTTGAGGCATGGGAACCCGGAGCATGCCTCGAGGAATTCTGGTCCCGGGACGCCTAAAAACAGCCGCTGTGGATAACTTAGTTAACTCTTTATGTTTAAACCATTTATGCATTGTTATCGCGCTGTCTGCTCCCATCAGAAGGATGAATTCTGTCCCTCCGGGAAAACGGCGCCTCAAGGCCTTCAAGGTATCCACGGTATAGGACGGAGCAGGACGCCTCAATTCAAGAGTTGCCACCTCCAGCCAAGGGGTTTTCCCCACGGCCAGCTTCAGCATGGCCAGGCGGTGGCGGGCAGGAGCCGGGGGCCGGGACTTGAACGGGGAGAGCCGGGCGGGGACCAGGAGGACCCTGTCCAGGCGAAGGGCCTTGC
>JAHFOU010000340.1 GCA_023261525.1 Planctomycetota bacterium
CGCCAAGGAGCTGGATCCCGAGTACGCCCAGTTCAGCATCACCACTCCCTATCCCGGCACCCGGCTCTACGACGAGATCAAGGCGGGCAAGTGGGGCAAGCTCACCACCGAGGACTTCTCCCAGTTCCAGGGCTGGAACGTGGTCTTCCTGCCCGAGGGCTACAAGAGCAAGGACGAGGTCTGGGCCGTGGAGAAGAAGGCCTTCCGGGAGTTCTACTTCCGCCCCTCGTACATGTGGAAGATGCTCCTGCGCACCCGGCGGCTCGAGGACGTCAAACGCTACGTCAAGGGCGTTCGCCTCCCCCTGGGCGGCTTCGCCTACGGCCCCATGCCGGGGAAGATCCGGGCGGCGACGGGAAGGAACTAGCCCTTCCCGAGCGCGTCCTTCACCAGGCTCCAGCCCTCGGTGACGTTCACGCCCACCTCATAGGGCGTCCTCAGCATCGCCAGGCGCCTCAGGAGGTAGCCCGGCCTCAGGTAGAAGCGCTGGAGGGCCTCCTTGCGCAGGCCGTGGACCTGGGCGGCCGTCAGGTGCTTCGTACCCATCACCACCATGCTCTTGCCGCTCTGGTCCATCCGGGTGGTCGCCGCGTCCACCAGGCCGAGCGCGATGGCCTCCTTGCGGAGGCCCGTCATCTTGCGCGGCACCGGGATGTTGAAGGAGGCGTAGTCCAGAGGGAGCTCGCACGCCAAATCAATCGTCTGACGGATCTGGGCCTCGTTCTCCTCGGGCAGGCCGATCAGGAAGGTCCCCACCGTACGAAGGCCCATGCGCCGGCAACGCGCCAGGGCGTCGCGGATGTCGGCCACCCCCAGCTTCTTCTGGTAGTGGTCCAGGACCGCGTCCGAGCCGCTCTCGATGCCGAACATCACCGTGTGGCATCCGGCCGCCTTCATGGAGGCCAGCCTCTCCTCGTCCACCACGTCGGCACGGGAGAAGCAGACCCAGCCCATCTTCCACGAAGCCTTCGCCATGCGCCCGCAGAGCTCGAGCGTCCTGTCCTTGCGCACGGCGAAGGTCTGGTCCGTGAAGTAGATCTCCCGGTACCCCTGGCCGGCCAGCCAGTCCAGCTCCCCCATCACGGAATCAACCGACCTCAACTTGAAGCCGACTTCGCTCTGAATGCAGAAGGTGCAGGGGTAGGGACAGCCGTAGTCCGTCAGCATGGTGGCGAACGGCCTGCGGCGCACGAAGGGATAGCGATAGCGGTCTACCGGGAAGAGGTCGTGGCGCGGCCGGGGGATCTGGTAGCCGGGCGCACGGATCGGCCCGGGGGGCGCCAGGCCGCGGTGCAGGAAGCCGGGAAGCGGGCCTGGCTTCCCTTGCACGTAGTCCACCAGGGCGGGCGTGGTGAAGTCGGTGAGGATGGCGTCCATCCAGGAATGCTCGGCCAGGAGGCCGGCGCCGTCCTCCATGAAAAGGTCCCCGCTGACCAGGATGCGGCAGGGCCGGCGCTTCTGCAGGGCGATCGCGAAGTCCCGGTCCTCGTGGAAGGACACCGCCCCGCTCAGCAGGAGCACCACGTCCGGGGCGAAGGCCTCCAGGCGGCGCAGGGACTCCTCCACGGAAAGCCTCTCGGCGATGGCGTCCAGGACCATCATCTCCGCCGCTCCGTCCAGGACCCCGCTGGCCGTCAGGAGGTCGGTGGGGTGGTAGAGGTAGCCGGTCTTGGAGACCTTGGAGCAGTAGTAGTCGCGGATGTACAGCTCGCGGCCGGGCGGATTGAGCAGGGCGACGCGCGGGAGGGCGCTCATGCGAGGACCCCCGGATGGACCGTGGTCTCGGGAGGGCCGCCCGCCTCCGCGCGGTGCATCTCCTGGGCCCTCAGGTTGGAGAAGAGGTAGCGGATCACCAGGACCATCAGGAAGCCCTGGAGCATGATGCGGGCGTTGAAGGTGGTCTCCCCCCTCACCCGGTCCTCGAACACGATGGGCACCTCGGAGACCCGGAAGCCCTTGAGGCAGGCCTTGTACAGGAGCTCCTGGACGATGGAGGGACCCAGGGAGACGGTCTGGTCGATCTGGATCCCTTCCAGCACCTCGCGGCGGAAGCAGCGGTATCCGGACGTGCAGTCGTGGATCTCCAGCCCCAGGACCCAGCGGATGTAGCGGTTGGCCACCCAGGTGATGATGCGGCGGACGGGGCCGCGGCGGTCCTCGCCGCCGGAGACGAAGCGGGAGCCCAGGACCACGTCGGCCGTCGCGGCCGCCTGCAGGATGGCCTCCAGGTGGCGGGGATGGTGGGAGAAGTCCGCATCCATCTCGACCACCCGCGCGGCGCCCAGGGAAAGGGCGTGGCGGAAGCCCGCCAGGCCCGCCGTGCCCCGGCCCCGCTGGCGGTGCCTCACCAGGAGATGAAGACGGGGAAAGCGCGACTGGAGCCCCAGGACGGCCGTCGCGGTGCCGTCCGGGGAGTCGTCGTCCACCACCACCACATCGGCCTGGGGGCAGGCCTCGAACAGGGCGGGGATCAGGAGGACGATGTTCTCCCGCTCGTTGTAGGTCGGGACCATGATGGCCGTCCTCATGAAGCGGCCTTCATCTGGCGCAGGACCGCGGCGTGCACCAGCTCGGGCGTGATGAGGTCCATGCAGGTGGGCCTCACGTCGCAGTCGGGCAGGTAGCAGCACTGGCAGGGGATCCTGGCCACGATCTTCTCGCCCAGGCCGTACAGCTCCACCTCGGCGGCCGAGGTCGGGCCGAAGAGGGCCACCACCCGGCGCTTCAGGGCCAGGGCCAGGTGCAGGGCCAGGGTGTCCCCGGTCACGAGCAGGTCACAGCGGGAGAGGGCCCCCGCGAAGCCGTCCAGGCTCAGGGCCTCCCCCGGCCTCAAGGCCCCCGGAAGGGCCCGGGCAAGGCGGTCGTTGCGGTCCTTCTCCTCGGGTCCCCCGAGCAGGGCCACCCGGATTTTCGGCATCAGGAGGCGGCCCAGGGCGATCCAGCCCTCCTCCGTCCATTTCTTGTAGGTCCAGCGCTTCCCGGCCCCCGTGTTGAGTCCGATGAGGCGGGTGCCGTCGGGCAGGCCGGCCGAGAGGCGTCCCGCGGTGCGCTCCCC
>JAHFOU010000341.1 GCA_023261525.1 Planctomycetota bacterium
GGCGGTCGAGGTGGACGACACGACGTCGAGGTCCGTTGCAGTCAGGTCGAGCTCCGTCCGGTAGAGGGCGAAGGGGTCGACGCAGACCTTGCAGAATACCAGCGTGCCGGTCGTGATGGCCGTGGTGGACGCCGCGACCGTTTCCTCGGCAACGCCGTAAAAGTCAGCTCCGGACGCGCCCGAGGAGATAAGAACGGCTCCAAGGGTCGTCGCGCCGAAAGTGAGGGCCTCCCCCTCAGCAATCGAACTCGCGTCGTAGACTGGGCAGTCAACGATCAGCGGGTTCTGGAGGCCGAAAAGGTCTCCGTTGTAAATCATGCTTCAGGCTCCTTTATTTTTTCCGGTGAGGCGATCGAACCACCTTTTCTGAACGTTGGACAGTCCGGGCCCGCGTCGGCCAAGGATGAGCCCAGGATCTCTGCGGAGCGCATCCGCGTCCTGATACTCCGATCGATTCGCGCCAGACTTGTACCTGAAGTGCTGTCCGCACCTCTTGCACTGGTACTGGTCGATCCCACAGCCGAGCTCTTCCTTGAACGCGATTGAGGTGCTCTTGCAGGCGGGACACGCCAGCGAGCCGCCAACATCGGTCCTCGGAGTTCTCCGGAGGAAAATCATGCGATCTCCTTTCGACCTTTGCTTTTCGCGCCTACGACGCCAGCGCGCGGGCCACCAGTCTCGGCACAGCGCCCCATATAGGGGTGTCGCACCAACCCTGTTGCTGGAAGCATACGTCGAAACAGACGCCTGTCAAACACTTTACGAAAGCCTCTTGGGAAGGCGCCTGGAATCCGTGTACATCTTGGCCGGCAAAACCTTCGTCCTGCCGACTCTGGAGGCGTAGGATTCGTGGGTCACGCCAAGCCGGTCCGCGATCTCGATCTGGCCGGCCGTGAGAGCCACGCGGCGTCCCGGGGCGGCCCCGGAAGGCGACCTTACCGAGCTCCCGAGGGCCCCGGCAACGACGGTTGACGCCGGGTCGGGCCGGCCCGACGGCGCTGGGGGAGATCCCGCGGGCGGCGTCCCAGCGGGGGGCTGGGCGGCGCGGAGCCGGCGGATCTCCAACTCCTTCTCGGCGATCTCCATGGCCTTCAGCGGGCCATCCGGAGAGGTCTCCAGGTCAGGGTACTTGGTGTAGACCCTGGCCATCTCCTTGTGGAAGTCCGTTTTGATCTCGGGCTTCTCCCCCCTGGCCACAGCCTCCTCGAACTCGATCAGTTCGGGGTGCGACTCCAGGACTCGCTCCGTGGCCTCGGCACGGACCCGGGCGTTCTCCTCCCAGATCCTCCGCTGGTCCTCCGTGATCTGCTGCTGGCCCTGGGCGGCATTCTGGCGGGCGTTGAAAACCAGGTCGTCGGCCTCGTCGTCCTTCCCGGCGTCCCGTAGGGCCTTCGCTTTCGCCCGGATATCGGCGGTCACAGAGACGGAAACGGACGGCGCCTTGGGCATGTTCTTCAGGATGGCCTGGCGCACGCCTTCCGCAACGCGCCTGGCCTTGAGTTTCACGTCTTCCGGGTCCGGAGCGGCCGGAGGGGCCGGGGGAGCCGGTGGATCCCCGCCTTCGTCGCCGTCCTCGCGCACTGGAGGCTCGATGTCGGTGATACCCGGAGGGTTCGCTGGATCCTGGGGAGGCCGCGGGGCCGCGCCAGATGGCGGATCCCCCTTCGTGGGCAAGTCCGCGCTCATCAGCGCAGCCCGTCTGTCCCGCGCAGCGGCCGCATCGGCCCTCAACCTGTCCGCTCCCTTCAAATCGTCCGCCATCTTACTCTCTCCTTTCCGCAGTCGCCGGCCCCTTCGGAGCCAGCCCCTGCTCTTTGCCTTTGAACTCCTTGATCATGATCTCTGGGAGCTTCGCCACCAGACTGACCGCCTCCGCGAAGCCGTCTTTCTCATGCGCCCGGGGGTACAGGGACGACCGGAGCGCCGCCCGGGAGTCCTGGGCCGCCCGGCGGTGCTCCGCCTGGAGGCGCTCCCCCAGCACCTTCCATCCCTGACTCTCCAGGAGGCTCTCCAGGGCCAGCACCCGGTCCATTGATTCCGCCTTCTCCACCTTCGCCTCCTTGAGCTTGCGCTTCCTGGGCCGCACGCACGGCCTGAGCACGGGATTCCATGCCCAGAATCTGCACACGGACCTTCAGCAGGCTCTGCTTCTCTGCCTCCCACTCCTTAAACTGTGACGACCCTCCGAATGCCACCAGCCCATGGAAGAGTTCCACCGGGTTCTGCCCCGGCTGGGTCTTTGGGAGGTAGCCGTTGTGCAGCATGGCGATCTCGTCGGCCACGGTCGGGCCCACGGTGATGCCTTGCCCCTGAGGCCTGGGGCCCAGGTACTTCTCGATGTCGGACCAGCCCAACCCCTTGTAGAAGCGGGCGTGGGATTCGTACTGGAAGGCCGCGTTCTGAATCAGGATCGGGCTCTGTAGGCCGGCCGTGAAGCCGGTCGAGAGGTTCCCGAGCTCCGCCTCCCTGTCCCCGGCCGCCGGATCCGCGATGAGCTGGGCGTTGTGGTTCCCCTGCATGTCCTGCGGGGAAATCGCGCTCTCGAAGAGGGCGTGGCCGTCCTCGCCCAGGACCCGGGTCCGCATGTCGGCCGGCATGTTGTCGGCGTAGCTCTCCTTGAGGAACCTCAGGCTCTTGGCCAGCGGCCGCCGGATGATGACGGCCCTGGAGGAGATCCGAACGTCGCCCTTCGACATGATCGCCAGCGTCCCGCGCGCGGTCGACCTCGAGCGATTCGTGGGGCTCTCCTGGCCGGACTGGAGAGGGCCGATTCCCATGACGGAGTCGGACAACTCGATCACCATCCGGTCGTTCTGGAAGCTCTGGAAGATATTGTTCGGAAGCGTCATCCACTTCACGTCCTGCTGAACGTCGTCCAGGGGCACCCAGATCCCCGGCTCCATCCTCAGCTTCTCCGGGTCGAAGGCTGAGCTCGAGCGGTAGAAGCCAGGGGGCAGGATCGCCATCGTGCCGGCGTCGAGCCGCTGGTTGAAGGAGGCGTTGAGGATGTCCTCCTGCTCCGCCACCAGCCGGGCCGGGGTCTC
>JAHFOU010000342.1 GCA_023261525.1 Planctomycetota bacterium
CAGTTCCATCCCGAGTTCCAGTCCAAGCCGACCCGGCCCCACCCCCTCTTCGCCGGCTTCGTGGGCGCGGCCCTGGCCCGCGGCGCCGGCACGGGAGCCTCCGCATGAGCCAGCCGCGCGACGAACGCGACCAGGAGCCCGAGAAGCCCAAGTTCGCCTTCCAGAAGAAGGTGGACTCGGACTGGAAGCGGAAGATCCAGAAAGAGAAGGAGCGCCTGGAGGCCGGCCTGGGCGCCGACCCCCCCGCCGGCGCCGGGAAACCCGCCGCGCCTCCGTCCGCCCAGCCCACGGCCGGCAAGCCCGCCGCCGCACCGCCCCCGGCCGCCTCCAGCATGGCCTTCCTGGCCCTGGTCCAGCAGCTGGCCGACCAGGCGGCCCTCCTCATGGGCCTCTACCCGGAGCAACCCGAGCGCCACTGCGAGCAGGCCGGGGTCGTCATCGAGATGATCCGGGTCCTCCAGGAGAAGACCAAGGGCAACCTCAGTCCCCAGGAGTCCAAGGCCCTCACCGGCCTGGTCTACGAGCTCCAGCTCCGCTACGTGGAAGCCTGCGGGGCCGGCGGGGCACAAGGCGGCCTATGAAGGACATCAAGGTCATCGTCGAACGCATCGAGGAGCTCCCGACCCTGCCCCAGGTGGCGAGCAAGGTCATGAAGCTCATCGACGACCCCAACTCCTCGGCCACCGACCTCCAGCGGGTCATGTCCCGGGACGCGGCCCTGGCCGGCAAGATGCTCAAGCTGGTCAACTCGGCCTTCTACGGCCTGCCGCACAAGGTCTCCAACCTGAACCAGGCCATCGTCCTCTTGGGCTTCAACACCATCAAGAGCCTGGCCCTGTCGGTCTCGGTCTTCGGGGTCTTCGGCAAGGCCAAGCCGGGCGGGAAGTTCGACCGGGAGCGCTTCTGGCGCCACAGCGTCGGGTCGGCCTGCATCTACCGGGTCCTGGCCCGCAAGGTCCAGGGCGTGGACCCGGAGACGGCCTTCGTGGCGGGCCTCCTGCACGACATCGGCAAGCTGGTCCTGGACCAGTATGCGCCCGAGGAGCTGGCCGCCATCCTGGCCGAGGCGGAGAAGCGCCAGTGCGCCTTCGTGGACGCCGAGCGCGCCCTCTTCGGCGCCGACCACAGCATCATCGGGGGCCAGCTGGCGGACCGCTGGGGCTTCCCGGACGTGCTCGCCTCCTGGATCAAGCAGCACCACACGGCCGGCCTGGAGGAGAAGGACCCCCGCATCGCGATCTCCGTCTTCTCCGACTACCTGGTGAAGGTGAAGGGCATCGCGGCCAGCGGCTCCTTCGACCCGGCCATCCTGAACAAGGCGGCCTGGACCTGCCTGAAACTGGAGAAGACCGACCTGCCTCCGATCATCGTGGAGGTGAACCAGGAGATCAAGCTGGCCGACGAGATGCTGGCCATCGGGATGTCCAAGTAGCTCAGACCGGGCGGGCGGGCACCCCGACGACGGTGGCGTTCGCGGAGACGGCGGTGACGACGGCCGCGCCGGCCCCGACCACGGCCCCGGCGCCGATCCTCGTCCCCTCCCGCACCGCGGCGCCGATCCCGATCCAGGACAGGCGGCCCACGACGACGGTCCCGGCCAGGTGGGCCCCGGGGGCGATGTGGACCGCGGCACCGACGCGGCAGTCGTGGTCGATGGTGGCCCCTGTGTTCACGATGACCCCGGCGCCAAGACGGGCGCCGGTGACGACCACGGCCCCGGCCAGGACCTGGGTCCCGGGGCCCAGCCTTGCCCTGGGGGACACCGAGGCGCGGGGGTGGACCAGGACGGGCAGACGGAGATGGTGCCTGCGGGCCAGGGAAGCCAACTCGGCGCGGCGGACGTTCGCGCCGTACCCGAGCGCCGCTTCGTCCGCGGACTTCGCCAGGGAAGCCAGCCTGGCGATCCCGCCCAGGACCCGGCAACCGTCGTAGGACTTCCCCCAACGCGCGCGGTCGCCGTCCACCTCCACGAAGCCCAGGACATCGCCGCCTCGCCCCATGGCGCGCAGGCAGTCGAGGACGACCCGGGCGTGGGTCCCGGCGCCGAGGATGAGGAGCTTAGGCATGGGTCTTCTCCAGAAGCTTATCGTTGATCGGGATGGAAGCCAGGAGCCGAACCACTTTCGGTGTTGTCTTGCCGTCTCCATAGGGAGAGCGGGCCCGAGCGATGAGATGGCGGAAGGGTTTCGAAAGGGCCTTACGAATCTTAGCCTCAATGGCAGAGGCTCTGTGCGGTGCAGAGATCACATGCACACTACGCTCTCGACCGGCCTGACGAATCCCGATATCCACAGATGGGGTCCCAAAGGAAGGCGCCTCGATGATGCCACTGGAAGAATTCCCAACTAGAACAGAGGCATGATTAAGCAGTGCTAGGTAATCCCGGTGGGGAAGGCTGGGCACCAGCTTTAACCGACCAGCAGACGCAGCTTTCCTAAGTTCTTTTAGGATGGTAGCTCCGCCAAGATCCGTGCTCGGAGCACATGCAATCACCGGCAAGCCGACTTTATGAACGGCTTTCAGAGTCTCACGAATCTGGCGGCGGGCCTGGGCCGCCTGATGAGGAACCGCATGTTGAGCAAGTAGCAGGAAGCGGTCTGCTTCAGGAAGCCCATATCGTGGACAGATGTCCCGCCTCCTCTCGACTCCGCCAGGTCCGAGGATGCTATCCAACCCGGGAGCGCCAACGAGATGGATCCGCCTAGACTCCTCCCCTGCATTCCTCAAGCGCCGGGCACTCAAAGGTGTAGCTGGAAGATGGAGATGCGCCAAGGAACTCAATAGCCAGCGACCTACATCGTCTTGTCGATGCCCCGTCACCTCACCACCGTGGAGGTGGGCGATGGCGATACCACCAACCTCAGCGGCAGCCAGAGCCGCGGCCAGCGGCTCGGCGCGATCCCCCAACACGAGGAGCCAATCTGGTTGCATGCGCACGAAAAGCTTGCTGAACTCCATCGTCATCGCACCCAAAGCCTCCCCCATCCAGGCGGAAGAGCGGGTCGGATCGGGAGCAAACACCTTGGCATCTATGCGGAA
>JAHFOU010000343.1:0-2345 GCA_023261525.1 Planctomycetota bacterium
TGGCGTTCCTTGAGCCAGTTGACCCCGCGGCGGATGCAGTCCTCGATGTCCGCCTTGAGCTTGGGGTCGTCCACCTCCACCTCGGCGTGCCCGGGAGAGGGCGGCGCGGATTTGTTCTTGTCGTTCTCCTGATCGCCCCAGGCGAGCGCCAGGGGCAGGGCCAAGGCCAGGAGGGGGGCGGGTCTCACTCCGCTTCCCCGATGGCGTAGCCCAGCCGGATGGAGGCCTTCCTCAGGAAGAGGAGGCCGTAGGGGGTGGTCTGGGTTTCCACCTTCTGGCGGGCTTCGCCGAGGGCCCAGAACCCCTTGTCATCGGCTTCCTTGCGCATGTAGGTGGTCCAGACCCTGGCGCCCTCGAGGTACCAGTCGTGGCCAGGTCCGATGAACCGCAGGTCGGCCATGACCCCCACCCGCTCCAGGGCGTAGAGGTAATAGCCCAGCTCGCTCGTGGCCATCATGGGTCGATGCTGGATACCCTCCGAGAAGTTCTGGGTCACCGACCAGTGGGCATCCAGCCAGGCCAGGCCGTCGTAGATCGACTGGTCGATCCTGGCCAGGCGCTTCTCCCGCTCGGTCTTGTTGGAGCTCTTGTCCTCCAGGCATTCGCTGCGGCAGATCAGGAGGCCCGCGATGCCGGCGCAGGTCATCGCCGCGCTGGCCTGACGGTGCTCAAGCTGGGCGCCGTTTTTCATGTAGGGCCAGCCCCGCACCCTGTCCTTGCCGTTCTCCTCGGCGGACTTCGCCGGGGCGGGCATTCCCGCCGGGAGAGGCACTCCCGGCGGGAGGGGGTTGTTCTGCTCCGATCGGGCGCGTTCGGTGACGCGGGAGACCTTCGCACCCTCGGCCTCCTGCTGGTCCAGGAGGAAGTCGGCCGCCCGGGCAAAGGCCTCGATCTTGACGGGGATGCCCATGTGGCGGGCGGTCTTGAGGCCCATGAGGGCGTACTGGGTGGCGGAGACGTCGGCGAGGCCGGGCTTCCCGTCTTCCGCGTCCGGCGGGGCGCTGCTGTACCGCCAGCCGCCGATCTGGGATTGGAGGCTCAGGATCTGGTTCGTGAGCTTGCCCGCCCAGACGCCGTCGTCCGGCCCCAGCTTGACGGGCTTGGGTTTTCCGCTCCGGGTCTTGCCGTCCCTGCTGGCGATCGTCTCCTTGGGGGCGGCCTTGGCTTCCAGGGCCATCAGGGTGGTGGCGCAGCCATAGGCTCCGGTGATGAAGCTCTGCTTCTTGAGGAAGATGAAACCCCGCGTGATGCAGGGGTCGTTGGGCGGCACCTCGCATTTCAGAAGCGCCAGGAGGGCCAGGGCGCTCAACTCGGGAATGTAGACGGAGCTGGCACCTGAGCCGACCGTCCCGCCTCCGCCATAGGCGCGACCGGGCTCGATTCCCGGCCAGGAGCCGTCGGAATTCTGGCGTTCCTTGAGCCAGTTGACCCCGCGGCGGATGCAGTCCTCGATGTCCGCCCTGAGCTTCGGGTCGTTCACCTCCACCTCCGAGCTCTCCACGGATGGCAGGGCGGGCTTGGGCTCCTCTGCCCAGAGGGGTGCGAGGGGAAGCAGGAGGATGGCCAGGATGCGTGATCGCATGGGGCTGAGTCGATTATAGATCCTTCCGCGCCTCGGGGAAGGAGAGATCTTGGAAAGGTGTCTAGGGTGGGCCCTGGCCCGCTTCGATTTCCTCCATCTCGTGGCGCAGATCCTGGAGGGCCTGGCGCGCCCGCGGGGAGGGCGAGGGCAGGAGGGCCTCGCAGCGGTCCAGCGCGGCCCGGGATTCCGAGCGGCGTCCCAGCTTGAGCAGGGTCCTGGCCCGCCAGAAATGCCCCTCCGGTTCCAGGGGGAGGAGGCGCGTCAGAAGGTCCAGGTCCGCCAGGGTCCTGTCATGGGTCCCGGCGAGATCCCACAGTTCGGCGCGCATCCAGAGCAGGCCCGGATGGTCGGGATGCCTGGCCAGGAGCCGGGAGACCAGGGCCGCAGCCTGGAGGGCGGCGGGGGGTGAGCGTCCCGCCAGCCGCTGGGCGGCCGCGACCAACAGCTGTTCGCCGCCCGTCATGCGCTCCGGCTCCGCCTTGCCCTCCAGGTCGGGGTGGCGGTCCAGGTACGCGCTGAAGGCTGCCAGGGCTTCCGCGGGGTCCCCCTGGGCGAGGGCCTCCAGCATGCCCTGATGCACCTCGGGCAGGCGTTGGGGAGCCCGCGTGGCGACCTCCTCGTAGTCCGAGAAGGCCTTGGAGAGGTTCCCGGCCCTGGCGTGGGCGCCCGCCAGCAGGAGGCGGAGCCCCAGGTCCTCCGGAGCTCCGGCCGCGCAGGCGTCCAGATCCGCCACGGCCTCCCCCGGCCGGTCGAGGCGGAGCAG
>JAHFOU010000343.1:2355-3036 GCA_023261525.1 Planctomycetota bacterium
CGGCGCGGCCCCGTTGTCCGCGGAGCGTGTTGGGGGAGAGCGCGAGCCCCTGCCCGAAGGCCTCCAGGGCCCGGGTGGCGTTGCCCTGTCGCAGGGCCTCCTCGGCTTCCCGCCACAGGCCTTCGGAAAGGGTCGGGAGCAGGGCCTCGGCCGTCTGGAGGTCTGCAGCCGCCCCAGTGAGGTCTCCCGAGGCGCGCCTGGCCGAAGCGCGCCCCCGCAGGGCGGGGACATGGTCGTTCTGCCGGGTCAGAATACCGGAAAAGACCGCCACCGCTTCCTGGGGGTGCCCCGCCGCCATCAGGAGCCGGGCGCGGGCCAGGGGGACCTCGGTCCAGCCGGGCGCCAGCCTTCCCGCCTCCTCCACGCGTCCCAGCGCAGCCTGGGGGTCCGCGGGAGCGATCGCCTGGGCCTCATCCAGGAGGGCGCGGGCCCTCCCCTGGGCGGCCGCCCCGGCCTTCTGCCGGCTCAGCGTCTCCGCGAGCGCCCGCTCGGTGAAGCGCTGCAGCCTCAGGTCGGCGTCCAGCCCTTCCCGGTGGATGTGGGCCGCAGTGAGCAGGGCCCCGAGACCCAGCAGGCCGGCCAGCACCAGGGTGGTCGCCACGAGGTGGCGGTGGAGCTTGTGTCCCAGAAGTCCCCACCAGGAAAGGGCCTCCGCCAGGACCGCATGGCCCTCGATGAAGC
>JAHFOU010000344.1 GCA_023261525.1 Planctomycetota bacterium
GAGGACCTTCGCCTGCCCGCCCTGCCGAACGCCTTGCTGGAAAGGCCCGCCGGTCCCGGCATCGCCATGGTCTGGACCCTGCGGTTCTGACCCCGGTGGACGGACTGGTCCCCCCGCCCGCCCTGCCGCCTGAGGTCCTCCAGGAGTACGTCTACCAGAACTTCCCCTGGCCGGAGATCCGCGACTGGCTCCTTCCCCAGATCCCCTGGGCCCGCCGCATCGTCTTCCTGGACGGCTCGGAGCTGGCCATCCCCCGGCAGATGTTCACCGACCCCCTCTTCCCCAAGGACCGCCTGGTGGGGCTCTGGGACGGGGTGCATGCCTCGGGCGACCTGGCCGGGGTCCCCTTCCTGGAGGGGGAGAGGGCCATCGTGGAGGCCCGCCCCGACCTGATCCTGAGCTGCCTCCTGCCGTCCGGCAAGGTCTTCCCCAACCTGACCGTCCTCCATGTGATGACCCGGGCCCCGATCTTCCCCAACCTGATGACCGCCAACCCCTTCACCGGCTCCATGCTGATCTGGAAGGGCTATGCAGGCGAGCCCTCCAACGTCTTCCAGCCGGGCTTTCCCCCCGCCCTGCGCGAGTCCGTGGTCCGCCACCTGGGGCGCTACCTGCTCTTCTCGGGCTGGGCCAAGGACCGGGAGGTTCTCGACATCGCCTGCGGCAACGGCTACGGCACCCACCTCCTGTCCCGTGTGGCCAGGCGCGTCACCGGGGTGGACCTGAACGCCCCGCTGGTGGCGGCCGCCCGCCGCCACAACGCCGCCCCCAACATCCGCTACTTCGACATGGACCTGCTGGACCTTCCGCGGGAGGAGACGTACGACCTGATCACCTCGGTGGAGACCTTCGAGCACGTGCCCACGGCGGAGCTGGACGCCTTCGTGGGGGCCCTGAAGGGCTTCCTCAAGCCCGGGGGGATCCTGCTCTGCACCACGCCCCTGGCCCGCGAGACCGTCCGCGACCCCCGGAACCGCGAGCACGTCGCGGAGTATTCCCGTGAGGACTTCGTGGGGGCCCTCTCGGCCCATTTCGAGGTGCAGGCCCTGTTCTTCCAGTGCCAGGACGGGAGCTTCCTCGACCGGGTGCCCGAGGGGACGGCGACGCCCCAGTCGGGGGATCCGGCCCATCTCGTCCAGATCGCCCTCGCGACGCCCCGCTAGAGGATCCCGTCCCGGGCCAGCACGTCGGCGATCCGCCTCGCCCGGGGGAGGAAGCCGTGCTCCCGGCGGACCTTGTCGCGGCCGCATGCGGCGATCCGCCGGCGTTCCTCCGGGTGCTCCAGGTAGTGGCGGGCCTTCTCCAGGAGCTCCTCCCGCGAGCGGAAGACGACCAGGTCCTCCCCGTCGCGGAAATACCGCCCCAGGCCTTCCCCTTCCGTGGTGAGGAGGAAGCCGCCGCAGGCCAGGATCTCGAAGACCCTGGGCGGCACCGCGGCCAGGCTGTGGCATTTGGGGACGTTGAGGAGGATGTCCGAGGCGTTGATCAGGCGGGGCAGGTCGGCCTGGAAGTCCGCCATCCCGCGGTGGCGCATCCCGGGCACGAGCACCGGTTTCCAGTCGTCCGGCCCCCAGACGGAGATGCCCAGAGGGGCCAGGGCTCGCGCCGCCTCGATGCGCTGGCGCTGGGAGACGTGCAGGGACATCCGGTGGACCAGGGTCTCCTTGGCGGGCGAGGCCTCCGGGGAGAGCAGCCAGATCCCTCGGGCCTTCTCCTCCCCGGAGAGGAGCTCCGGGAAGCGGTAGCGGAAAAGGTCCTCTTCCTGGGCCGCCATGGCGGCCTCCAGCATCGGCCCGGCCCGGCGGGCCTGGTCCCCTGGCATCCTCCGGATCTGCTCGAGCGTGGCGAGGTAGGCCGCGTCGGGATCGCTGGAGGGCGTCGCATAGAAGGAGATCCGGTCCCCGTAGCGGGCCTTCTCCTCGGGCGCGAGCTCGAGGGGCCGGAAGGTCTCCAGGTCGCAGCAGGCCGGGAGGTACTCCGCATGCCGGACCCCGAGCGCCCGGAAGGCCTCCACCTGGCGCGGATCGAAGGTGAAGGCGTAGTCGAGCCCCCGGGGGAGGTAGCCCTCCATGCGCGGGGGGGTGCGCGGGGACTGGATCCAGGCGTCCCAGACGTGGGAGACGTAGGCGATGCCGAGGCCGCCCATGGCGCCCGCGACCTTCCCCTCGAAGTTGAGGTCCAGGACGGCGGCGGGGATCTCCCGCCCGAGCCGCCCTTCCAGCGCCCCGGCATCGACCAGGGCCGTGGCATGGCCGAGGGAGCGGAAGGCCTCGAGGTAGCTCGCGACGATCTTCGTGTAGTAGTTGTGGTGGTCGAGGCCCCAGATCCCGCCGGGCATGGCCTAGGGGCGGTTCAGGATCCTGACCGTCCAGAAGAGGCGGGTCAGGGTGCAGGTCACGCTCCAGAGGTTGCTGGGCTTGAAGACCTTGCTCTTGCCGCCCGGACGGGCCCGGATGGTGATGCCGACCTCCTTCACCGTCGCCCCCCGGCGGATCAGGCGGATCAGGGATTCGGCCTGGTAGAGGAAGCCGGTGCTCTTGACCTGGATGGTCCTCAGCGTGGCCAGGCGGTGGACCACGGTGCCGTTGTAGTAGCGCAGGCCGATCCCGAAGACCGTGTTCATGACGCCCGTCCCGAAACGGGAGAAGAGGCGGCGGCCCAGGGGCCTCACCTCCGGGTTGGCGGTGTAGGGGGCGATGATGTCGGCCGTGCCCAGCAGGGGCCACATGGGCGCCATGCCTTCCAGGCTGTTCTCCCGGTCGCCGGGCACCATGACGACGTATTCCTTGGAGGCCTCGGCCACGCCGCGGAAATAGGAGGCGCCCAGGCCCTTGTTCACGCCGTTGTGGAAGGCGCGGACCCGGGGGTCGGCCTTGGCCAGGCGGTCCGCGATCTCGCCGGTCCCGTCCGTGGAGCCGTCGTCGATGAGGAGGATCTCGTACTCCTCGAAGTGCTTGGAGATCTCCGCGTGGATCTCGGCGACCGTACCCTCGAGGTTGAGCTCCTCGTTCAGGGCGGGGACGACGACG
>JAHFOU010000044.1 GCA_023261525.1 Planctomycetota bacterium
TCAAAAGCTGGTCCCGCTGGAGAAGGTGAAGCGCCCGATCTTCATCGCGGGCACCAGGGAGGGATGGTATTCCCCGCAGCGCTCCGGCGTGCCCAGGGCCTCCACGTGCTGGAGGGTGCGGAAGGGGCTTTCGTTGAAGCGCAGGTTCTTCAGGCCGTGGGAGACCTTCCCGTTCTCGATCCAGAACAGGCCGTCGCGGGTCATCCCGGTCAGCAGGAGGGTCATGGGCTCCACGAAACGGATGTACCAGAAGCGGGTGACCAGGATGCCCCGCTCCGTGGAACGGATCATCTCCTCCAGCGGGGTCTTGCCCCCGTCCACCAGGAGGTTGGCGGGATCCCCGGTGGGGGCCTTGCCGGACTTCTGGGCCCAGAACCGGGAGGTGGCCAGGTTCTTGAGGACACCCTTCTCGATCCAGGGCGTCCGGGGGATGGGAAGGCCGTCCGCGAGGAAGGGGGCCGTCTGGCATCCGGGACGGGCGGGGTCGCTGGTCAGGGTGACCGTGGGGTTGGCCACGGTGGTCCCGAGCTTCCCGCTCATGCAGGAGCGGCCCTCCTCGGCAGCCTTGGCGTCCATGGACCAGAGCAGGAAGGACAGGTATTCCGCGGCCGCGGCCGGCTCCAGGATGACGGGGTAGGTCCCCGGCTCCAGGGTCCTGGGATGGGCCCCGAGGCGGGCCTTTTCCGAGGCGCGGCGGGCGAGGGCGGCCGGATCCAGGTCTCCCATCCTCCAGGACTGGCCCTCGGCCCATCCCGTGGAATCGGGGGCGACGGCGGTCGCGGTGAAGCGCGCCCGGGTGTCCCGGTGGAAGGCGAAGTGGCCCCGGGAGTTGGCCACGGCCCTGGCCATGGTCGTGGTGGCCGTGGAGCCCGAGAGGGGGGCATCGTTGCCGGCGGCCCGGATGGCGGCGCGGATCCACGCGGCCCGGGCCTCCGGATCCGCCCCGGCCGTGGCCGGGTCGAACTCCTCGGCGTCCACGACGGCCTGGGGCGGCACGGGGGGCAGGTACTCCAGGTCGGGGGCGGAGGCCTTGGCGGCGGCCTCAGCCCGGGCCACGGCGCGGGCGATGCCCTCGTCGGAGAGGTCGTTGGTGTCCGCCTGGCCGGCCCGCTGGCCGAAGGCGGCCTTCACCCAGAGGCGGCAGTCGCTCTCCGCGATGTTCTGGGTGATGGCATTGCCCGAGAAGCGCGTCGAGCCCTCCGAGGTGGCCAGCAGGCCGGCCTCCACGTGCTCGGCCGTGGCCCTCGAGAGGGCCTTGGCCAGGAGGTCCTTGACCTCGGCCCGGGAGGGGACGGCGGCAGCCTGGGGTTCCGCGAGGGCGCTCATGCGCCGGCCGCCGCGCGGGCGCCGCCCACCTGGATGCCCTGGAACTTGGCCGGCACCGCGCCGTGGGTCATCTGGGAGATCTGCATGGGGTCCCCCTTGCCGCAGTTCAGGACCCCGTTGGGCACCCAGCTCCTCTGGTCGCCCAGGCCCACGCAGCGGTTCCAGAAGTCCGTGGTGATGGACTGGTAGGTGACGTCCTTGAGCATCCCGGTGATCTTCCCGTTCTTGACCTCCCAGAACGCGTCCCCGCCGAACTGGAAGTTGCAGCGCATCTGGTCGATGGAGAAGGAGCCCATGCCCTCGATGAAGATCCCGTCCTTCGTGTCCGCGATGAGGTCCTCCACGGTGCAGGCGGCCTTGCCGGGCATGAGGGAGAGGTTGGGGATGCGCACGATGGGGATGGAGGACCAGGCGTCGGCACGGCAGGCCCCCCGGGAGCGGTCCTCCCCGATGGCCGCGGCCACCTCGCGGCTGGTGCCATAGCCGGAGAAGAGGCCGTCCTTCACGATGTCCCAGCGCTGGGCCTCCACGCCCTCGTCGTCGAAGCCCTGGGTGGCCAGGCCGCCGGGCAGGGTGTTGTCCGCGACCAGGTTCACCCGCTCGGAGCCGTACTGGAGGCGGCGCAGCTTGTCGGGCGTGGCGAAGGAGCGCCCGGCCAGGGATTCCTCCATGCCCAGGGCCCGGTCCAGCTCGGTGGCGTGGCCCACCGATTCGTGGATGGTCAGGGCGAGGTGGAGTGGATCCAGGATGAGGTCCCGGGTGCCGACGGGGCACTCCTTGGCGCTCAGGTGCTGGACGGCCTGGTCGGCCACCCGGTCGCAGTTTGCCAGCAGGTCGGCGGCATCGATGTTCTCCCACCCGGCGTTGCGGGGCGGGGGGTTGTAGGATCGGCTCTTGGCGTCCCCCCGGGAGACCGCGGTGGCCGTGTACCAGGCGGCCGAGGTCACGGTGACGCTGGAGAGGTCGGTCCCTTCGGTGGACATCAGCCAGCGCTCGTCCTTCTTGAAGGTCATGGCCGCCTCGGCCTTGCGGATCAGGGGGGAGCGCTTCAGGAGGCGGTCGTTGATGGCCAGCAGGAGGGCCGTCTTCTCCGTCATGGAGACGAGGAAGGGGTCGATCTCGAAGGGCGTGCGGAAAGAGGAGGTCCGCTTCGGTTCGGGGACCAGGAGCACGGGCTTGGCCTTGGCGGTGGCACTGGCGCGGGCCACGGCCACGGCCGTCCGGGCGGCCTTCTCGGCCTCGGATTTGGAGAGGGTCCGGATCGCGGCGAAGCCCCAGGCCCCGTCGGCGATCACCCGCACGCCCAGCCCCAGGCTCTCCCGGTCATGGAGCTGGGAGACCCGGGCATCCTCGCAGGCCAGGTTCTGGCGCAGCATCCTCAGCGCCCGGCAGTCCGCGTAGGAGGCCCCTGCGCGGGTGGCGGCGTCCAGGGCGGCGAGACAGAGGTCGCGCATCGGAGGGGGGAGGCTACTTGCCCGCGTCGTCGATCGAGTAGCCCAGGCGGATGGAGGCCTTGCGCAGGAAGAGCAGGCCATAGGGGGTATCCTGGGTCTCCGGCGGCTGGCGGGAATGGCTGAAGCCCCAGTATCCCATGCCCGCCACCTCCTTGGCGTCGGCCTTCGCCCCGAGGGTCTTGGTGATGTCGGCGGGGTTCTTGTCGAGACGGTCGATCCAGGTCTTGGCCCCCTGGATGTACCAGTCGTGCTTGGGGCCGATCATCCTCAGGTCGGCCATCACGCCGACGCGTTCCAGGCCGTAGAGGTAATAGCCCAGCTCGTGCATGCCGGCCTCGGGCTGCCGGAGGGCGGCTTCGGAGGGGTTCTGGGCGGTGCTCCAGTTCTGGTCCAGCCAGGCCAGGGCGTCCCACATGGCCTGGTCCACCTTGGGCAGGCGCTTGGCGCGGTCGGGGAAGTCCTTCTGTTCCAGGATCTCGCTGCGGCAGATCAGGATGCCCACCAGGCCCGCGCAGGTCATGGCCCCGGTGGGGATGGTCTCGAACTGGTTCGCGGCGCCCTTCATGTAGGGGAAGCCCCTGGCCTTGTCCGCGTAGCCGCTGGCGGAGTCGTCCTTGACGCCCTCCTGGCGCAGGGTGATGCGGATCCAGGGCTTCCCGTCGGCCTCCTGTTGGCCCAGCAGGAAGTCGGCAGCCTTGGCGAAGGCCTCCTGCTTCACCGGGATGCCCAGGCGCTTGGCCGTCTTCAGGCCCATGAGGGCGTACTGGGTGCAGGAGACGTCGGAATAGCCGGGCTTGTTCCCCACCATGTCCGTGGGGATGTTGCCGTAGCGCCAGCCCCCGATCTTGGCCTGGCCGGCCAGGAGCTGGTTGGTCAGCTTGGTGGCCCACTTGAAGTCCGTATCGCTGGGGGTGATGGGCTTGGGCTTGGTGGCCTTCTGGCCGGGCTTGGCCAGGGCCTCCTTGGAGGTGTACTTGGCCTCGATCGCCAGGAGGGCGATGGCAGGCCCGTAGCCGCCGGTGACGCCGAACTCCTGCTTCTGGAGCCAGGCGAAGCCCTTGGAGATGCAGGAGTCGTTCACGGGGACCCCGCACTTCAGGAGGGCCAGGAGGGACAGGGACGTCAGTTCGGGCACGGGGTCGTAGGCCTTCCCGGTGGCTCCCGGGTAGAGCGGGCCCAGGATCAGCCCCGGCCAGGCCCCGCTGGGCAGCTGGCGGGCCTTGAGCCAGGCCACCCCGCGCTGGATGGCGTCGTCGATGTCGGCCTTGAGCTTGGGGTCGTTGACCTCCACCTCGGAGCTTTCGACGATGGGGGCGGGGGTCTTGGGGGGAGGCGGGGGTTCCGCAGCCAGGGGGAGGGCCAGGAGGAGGGCCGGCAGGAGGGTCAGCAGGGGCTTCACATTCAGCAGTATAGCAAGGGTTTCCCGCCCTTGAGGCCTCGATCTGGGCATAGATTTCCGGGCCCTATTTGGCGTCGTCCTCGACGGAGTAGCCCAGCCGGATGGAAGCCTTGCGCAGGAAGAGCAGGGCGTAGGGGGTGTCCTGGGTCTCCGGCTTGGCCCGGCATCCGCTGAAGCCCCAGAAGCCCATGTCCTTGGTCGGGGGCTTGCCGCCCAGGGTCGCGGCGAGGTCGTCCGGGTTGGTGTTGAGCCGTTCGATCCAGGACTGGGCGCCCTGGATGTACCAGTCGTGCTTGGGGCCGATCATCCTCAGGTCGGTCATCACGCCGACGCGCTCCAGGCCGTACAGGTAGTAGCCCAGCTCGCTGTTGCCGTGTCCGGGGTTGTCCGCGGTACTCCAGTTCTGGTCCAGCCAGGCCAGGCCGTCCCACATGGCCTGCTCCACCTTGGGCAGGCGCTTGGCGCGGTCGGGGAAGCCCTTGGTCTCCAGGATCTCGCTGCGGCAGACCAGGATGCCCACCAAGCCCGCGCAGGTCATCCCTCCGCTGGCCCGGGCTTCGCTGGCATCCGCGGCCCCCTTCATGTAGGGCCATCCCCGGGCCTTGTCGGCATAGCCGCCCGCCTCGTTGTCGTTCGACTCCTCCTCCCTGCGCCGGGTGATGCGGGTCCAGGGGGGGCCTTCGGCCTCCTGCTGGCCCAGCAGGAAGTCGGCGGCCTTGGCGAAGGCCTCCGGCTTCACGGGCACCCCCAGGCGCTTGGCCGTCTTCAGTCCCATGAGGGCGTACTGGGTGCAGGAGACGTCGGAGGTGCCGGGCTTGTTCCCGGCCATGTCCGTGGGGATGACTGCGTAGCGCCAGCCTCCGATCTGGGCCTGCATGGCCAGGAGCTGGTTGGCCAGCTGGCCGGCCCAGACGAGGTCCTCGGGGCTGGGGGTGATGGGCTTGGGCTTGCCGGCCTTCTGGCCGGGCTTGGCCACAGCCTCCTTGGTGGCGTACTTCGCCTCGATCACCATCAGGCCGACGGCGGGACCGTAGCCGGTGGTGGCCAGGGAGTGCGTCTTGAGCCAGGCGAGGCCCTTGACGATGCAGGAATCGGCCGGGGGCACCCCGCATTTCAGGAGGGCCAGGAGGGCCAGGGCGCTCAGTTCGGGCTGGTAGTCGTGGGTGGGGCCGGTGGATCCGGGATAGGGGGGAAGCTTCTCGAGCGAGGGCCAGGCCCCGCTGGGCAGTTGGCGGGCCTTGAGCCAGGCCACCCCGCGCTGGATGGCGTCGTCGATAGCGGCCTTGAGCTTGGGATCGTTGACCTCCACCTCCGAGCGTTCGGGAGCGGCCGGGGGGGCGGCGGGGGGCTTGGCCGGTTCCGCGGCCAGGGGGAGGGCCAGCAGGAGGAGGGGCAGGAAGGGTCTCATGCCGGACAGTGTAGCCATCAGGGGGTCTTCCCTTCCAATGTCAGGGCTTCGATCTGGGCCCTGAGGGCCGCCAGGTCCTGGGCGCCCGCCGACCGGGGGTCCAGCCGGGGCAGGAGGCGCTCGCAGGCATTCAGGGCCTCCAGGGCCTCGGCGCGGTGCCGGAGGCCCAGGAGGGCGCGGGCCCTCAGGAAATGGATCTGGGGAAGGGCCTGCTGGGGAAGGCGCATCCCCAGGAGGGTCCGGCAGTCGGCCTCGGCCTGGGCATGGCCTCCGGCCAGCAGGAGATGGCGGGCGCGGAAGTACAGGCACTCGGGATCCTCGGGATGCCGCTTCAGGAGGCCGTCGCAGAGCCGGGCGGCCTGGGTATAGGCCTTGCGGGCATCCAGGGCCTGGATCCCGTCGGAGAGGAGGCCCTCGGCCTGGGCGGGGGCGAGGTCGCCGTGGCGGTCCAGGAAGCCCAGGACGGCCTCCGCGGAGGCGGCAGGCTCCCCGGTCGTCAGGCATTCGACCAGGACCTGGAGGGCCCTGCCGGAGAGTTCGGGCGCGAGGGCCCAGGCCCGCTCGGCTTCGGCGACGGCCCCGGGGGCGTCCGCGGCCTTCGCCCGGGCGGAGGCCAGGGCCAGGCGGGACTCGGCGTCGGCGGGGTTTGCCGCGAGGACGGTCTCCAGGTCCTTCAGGGCCTCGGCGGGGCGGTTCAGTTTCAGGAGGGCCTGGCTGCGGCCCCTCAAGCCCCTCAGGTCGCCGCCCGTCATGGCCAGTCCTTCTCCGAAAGCCTCCAGGGCCTCGGAGGCCTTGTTCTCGAGGAGCAGGCGCTCGCCCCGGACGAAGGCCCGGCCCGAGGCCGTCGGGGCCAGGGTCTCGGCCAGGGCCCGGTCCGCCCCCGCGCCCGGGAGGTCCCCCGCGGCTTTGCGGGCCTCGGCGCGGGCCCTCAGGGCCACGGGATCCTTCGGCCGCAGGGAGAGGGCCTGGGAGAACGCCAGGACCGCTTCCTGGGTTTTTCCGGCCTTCCTCAGCAGGCGCCCCCGCGCCAGGGGGATCTCGGCCCAACCGGGAGCGCGGGCTTCGGCCTCCTCCAGGAGGGGCAGGGCCTTCAGGGGATCCGTCGAGGCGGAGGCCTCGTCGATCAGGATCCTGGCTGCCGCCTGGCGGGCCTCCCGGTCCCTGCGCTGGCGGGTCATCCGTCGGGCGGCCTCCTGGGCCGCTTCGCCCAGGTCCAGTTCGGCGCGCAGGGCGTTGTCCCGCTGGAAGGCGAGGAAGACCAGGGCGCCCACCAGCAGGGCCCCCAGGGCCACGGCGGTCATGGCCCTGGGCCTCCGTCTCAGGCGGCGCAGGAAGGCGCCCCAGCGCGTCAGGTGCTCCGCCGAGACGACCTGTCCCTCGATGAAGTGCTGGATGTCCTCGCTGATCTCCGAGGCGGAGGCATAGCGGTGTGCGGGATCCCGCTCCATGGCCTTCAGGCAGATGGCCTCCAGGGAGGGGGAGATCTCGGGGTCCACGGCCCTTGGCGGCGCGCAGGGGCCGGCCTTGATCTGGCCCAGCACGTCCTCCGGATCCGGCCCCTGGTAGGGCGGCTGGCGGGTGAGGATCTCGTAGAGGATGGCGCCGAGGGAGTAGATGTCCGAGCGGGCCGACATGGCGGCGTGGTCGCCCATGGCCTGCTCGGGCGGCATGTAGGCCGGGGTGCCCACGATGACGCCGGCCTGGGTCTGCTGGGCCGCCCGCGGCGAAGGCGGCAGGAGGGGGGCGGGAGCTTGAGAGCCTGCGGGCTCCTCGGCCTTGCCGATCTCCTTGGCCAGGCCCCAGTCCATCACGAAGACCTCCCCGTAGTCCCCGTGCATCACGTTCTCGGGCTTGAGGTCGCGGTGGATGACGCCCTGGTCGTGGGCATAGCCGACCGCGTCGCAGATGCTCTGGAAGATCTGGAGGATGCGGATGAGGGAATAGCGGACCTCGCCCTTGCGCCTCGCCTCGATGACCTCGCCGAGGTCCACGCCGCGGACCATCTTCATGGTGAAGTAGGGCTGGCCCTGGGCGTTCACCGACTGGTCGTAGACCGGCACGATGTTGGGGTGCTCGAGCCGGGCCGTGATGCGGGCCTCGTCCAGGAAGCGCCGGATGCCGTCGGCGTCGCGGCGGTTCTCGTGGAGGACCTTCATGACGACGTTGCGGCCCAATTCCCCGTCGTGGACGAGGAAGACCTTGCCCATCCCGCCCTCGGCGATCTCGACGACGCGGCGGTAGCGCTCGGGGCCCGAAGCGGGAGGGGAGGAGGGTGGCGGGGAGGAAGCGGATCCTTTGGGCCCAAGGAGGACGGTCTCGCGGGGATCCAACCGCTCGGTCATGGCACGGAGTATAGCCCGCGTTGACAGGGCCCGGGCGGAAGGCTATCCTGAAACTGAGACGCAATCTCAACCATGCCGCACACCCCCATCGCCGCCCGTTTTGCCTCCGCCGAGGCCGCCTTCGCCGACCAGCTCCGCGCCAAGGGGCTCAAGAACACCCCGGAGCGCCTGGAGGTCCTGCGCACCATCTTCTCCCGCCATGCCCACTTCGCCATCGAGGACATCGTCGCCGAGATGCGGCGCCGGGGCCGTCCGGCCTCCCGGGCGACCATCTACCGCACCCTCTCCCTGCTGGCCGAGGGGGGGATGATCCGGGAAGCCGTCCGCGGCAACGGCTATACCCACTACGAGCACGTCCGCGAGCATCACGACCACCTCCTGTGCGTGCACTGCGGGGCTGTGGTGGAGTTCGTCAGCGCCGAGATCGAGCGCATCCAGGACGAGATCTGCCGCCGCCACGTCTTCACCCCCCTCTCCCACAGCCACCAGATCAACGGGCTCTGCGCGCGCTGCGAGGGCCGTCGTGCCCGCAAGGCCTCCCGCCCGTGACGCCCATCCCTACCTTGGATGGCTTGGCCCCGGGCCGCAAGGCCCGCATCCGGGCCGTCGCGGACCAGGGGGCCGTCTCCCTGAGGCTCATGGAGATGGGCCTCCTGCCCGGCGCCGAGGTCTCCGTGATCCGGCTGGCCCCCTTCGGGGATCCCCTGGAGGTGGCGGTGACGGGGTGCCGCCTGGTGATGCGCCGGATGGAGGCCGGCCTGATCTCCATCCAGGACCTGCCGTGACCCCGCTCAGGGTCTGCCTGCTGGGCAACCCGAACGCGGGGAAGACGGCCCTTTTCAACGCGCTGACCGGCCTGCGCCAGAAGGTCGCCAACTATCCCGGGGTCACCGTCGAGCGCCGGGAGGGTTGGCTGGAGGCGGAGGGCCGGGAGGTCCACCTCCTGGACCTGCCCGGCATCTACAGCCTCGAGGCCCCCTCGCCCGAGGGCCAGATCGCCGTGCGCGAGGCCTCCGGCACCGCCGGGACGCCGCCCGACCTCCTCGTGGCCGTCCTGGATGCCACCAACCTGGAACGCCACCTCTACCTGGTCGCCCAGCTCCGGGAGCTGGGCCGTCCCCTGATGGTCGCCCTGAACATGATGGACCTGGCCCGCGCCCGGGGCATCGTGCTGGATGTCCCGGCCCTGGCGCGCGCCCTCGGCGTGCCCGTCCTTCCCCTTTCCGCGGCCACGGGGGAGGGGATCGAGGATCTCCGGAAGGCCCTGGCCTCTCCGCCGCCGGCGCCGGCGCCCCTGGAGAAGCGCGACATCCTGGCCCGGTACGCTTGGGTGCGTGAGGTCTGCGCCCAGGCCGTGGATCGCAGCGGCGAGAAGCCCGACCGCCTCACCGACCGCCTGGACCGGGTCCTGACGCACCGGGTGGCGGGGCTGGTCGTGTTCCTGGTCCTGATGCTCCTGGTCTTCATGGCCATCTTCACCTGGGCCAAGGCTCCCATGGACGCCATCCTGGCCGCCGTGGCCTGGAGCCAGGGCCTGGCCCGTCACGGCTTCGAGGCCGCGGGCCTGGGCGGAGGGGCGTTGGAAGGACTGGCCGTGGACGGGGTCCTGCAGGGCGTGGGCGCCGTGCTCGTCTTCCTGCCCCAGATCCTGCTCCTGTTCCTCTTCATCGGCCTGCTGGAGGACTCCGGCTACATGGCCCGGGCGGCCTTCCTCATGGACCGCATCATGCGGGCCGTGGGCCTCCACGGCCGCTCCTTCATTCCGCTGATGAGCTCCTTCGCCTGTGCGATCCCGGGCATCATGGCCACCCGCACCATCGAGGACCGCCGCGACCGCCTGGCCACCATCCTGGTGGCACCCTGGATGAGCTGCAGCGCGCGCCTCCCGGTCTACACCCTGATGATCGGGGCCCTGATCCCCGCCACCCTGCTCTGGGGCGTGGTGCCCCTCCAGGCCCTGACCGTCTTTTCCATGTACGTGCTCGGCGTGGCGGCGGCCTTCGCCGCGGCCTGGCTGTTCAAGAAGACCGTGCTCAAGGGGCCGCCCCCACCCTTCCTGATGGAGATGCCGCCCTACCGCCTGCCCCGGATCCGGGACGTCCTCCTCAACATGTGGGACCGCTCCCGCCTCTTCCTGAAGAAGGCGGGCACCGTGATCCTGGCGGTCTCCATCGTGCTCTGGTGCCTGGCCGCCTACCCCAAGGGCCCCATGGAGCGGACCTTCGCGGGCCGCATGGGCCACGCCATCGAGCCGGCGATCCGGCCCCTGGGCTTCGACTGGAGGATCGGGGTGGGGTTGATCACCTCCTTCGCCGCCCGCGAGGTCCTCGTCGGGACACTGGCGACCCTCTACGGAATGGAGGAGGGGGAGGACCTGGACAAGAGCCAGGCCCTCCAGGAGCACATCCGGCACGACTACACCCCGGTCATGGCGGTCAGCCTCATGGTCTTCTTCGTGCTGGCCTGCCAGTGCATGTCCACGGTGGCCGTGGTCCGCCGCGAGACCAACTCCTGGCGCTGGCCGCTCTTCATGGTGGCCTACATGACCCTCCTGGCCTGGGTCGCCTCCTTCGCGACCTACCAGATCGGCATACGGATTGCTGGAGTCCCCTCGTGAGCTGGCAGGACTGGATCGCGGTGGTCCTGGCCGCGGGGGCGGCCGTCTACCTGGGCAGGAACCTCTTCGCGACGGACGAGGAGGGGGGAGGGTGCAAGTCCTGCCCGACGCCGCCCGGGAAGGAATCCGCGAAGGAAGGGAAGATTCCCCATGACCGAACGGCATGAGAAGTTCACGGAGGCGATGCAGGAGGGCCTGAGGCAGGCCCAGGCCGAGGCCCTGCGCCGTGAGCACAACGAGATCCACCCGGAGCACCTGCTCCTGGCCCTCGTCTCGTCCGAGGGGGTGGTCGGGGACCTTCTCCAGGCCGCCGGCTGCACGATCCCGGCCCTGAAGGGGCGCCTGGAGGCCCTGCTGGAGGCCAAGCCCCGCGCCCCCGGCTCCGAGGCCCAGCTGTACGGGTCCTCCGCCTTCAACAAGATGATGGTCCTGGCCGAGGACGAGGCGAAAAAGCTGGGGGACGAGTACGTCTCCGGCGAACACGCCCTGCTGGCCCTCCTTTCGCCGGCCTTGAAGACCTCCACGGCGGCCAAGGCCCTCTCGGAAAGCGGGCTCACGCGCGCCGCCCTGGAGAAGGCC
>JAHFOU010000345.1 GCA_023261525.1 Planctomycetota bacterium
GACGGCCGCCCGGAGACTCATCCTTCCGTCATGGCCTCGGGCGGGGAGAAGTAGTCCCCATTGTCCGCCGCGGCGACGGCCTCGAGCAGGGGAGCCCGCCGGACGGGCGTCAGCTTGGCAGCCAGCTCGCTGGCCTGGGCGTCGGTGGCCAGGAGGGTCTGGGCCGAGAGGGCCTCGTAGCGGATCTTGTCGCGCTCCAGGAACTCCCGGCGGACCGCCCCGGCGATATGGTCCCAGGGAAGCGGCTCGGCCATGTCGAAGGCCCTGGTCGTGAACTCCTCCGGATCCACCCCGCAGGAGCGGAAGGCCTCCATCCAGGCCTCGAACCGGAAGTGCTCGTCCCAGGCGTCGAATCGGGCGCCGCGCCGCCAGGCGGCCTCGATCACCCGGCCGATGCGCCGGTCGCCCCGGGCCATCGCGCCCTCCAGGTAGGAGCGCTTCACATGGTGGAACTTGAGGACGACGGTCGAGCGGCCGATGCGGCGGCGCAGGTGGTCCCGGATCGCCGCGACCTCCTCCATGGGGAGCATGGGCGCCCACTGGAAGGCCGTGTGGGGCTTGGGGATGAAGATGGAGCAGGACAGGTTGACCCGGGCCGGGTGCTTGGCGATGGCGCGGCGCGAGCGGCTGATCTCGAAGCCCAGGTCCACGATGGCGTCGATGTCGGCCGGGGTCTCGGTCGGGATCCCGACCATGAAGTAGAGCTTCACCAGGTCCCAGCCGTGCTGGAAGGCGATCTTGCAGCCTTCCACCAGGTCCGAGTTCTTGATGCGCTTGTCCACGACGTTGCGCAGGCGGTCCGAGGCCACCTCGGGAGCCAGCGTCAGGCCGGAGCGGCGCACCTGGGAGGCGAACTTGGGCAGGATCTTCATCTGCTCCCCCACCCTCAGGCTGGGGAAGGACAGGGACACCTGGCGGGGCGTGAAGCGCGCGGACAGCTCCTCGACCAGGCGCTCGATGTCGGGATAGTCGCTGGAGGAGAGCGAGGTGAGCGCGATCTCGTCGTACCCGGTGTTCCGATACGTTTCTTCGGCCTGGGCGACGAGGGACTCCACGGAGCGGTAGCGGACCGGGCGTTTGATCATGGTGGAGGTGCAGAAGCGGCACTTCCAGGGACAGCCCCGCATGATCTCCAGGGTGATGCGGTCGTGGATGGCCTTCACATGGGGGATGAGGGGCGCCGTGGGGACGTCGGCCTCGTCCAGGTCCTCGACGTGGGTGGGCCTCAGGAGGGCCGGCACCCCCTCGTGCAGGGGGACGAGACGGACATGGCGGCCGGCCGCGTCCACCTCCTGGCGGTACAGGGACGGGGCGTAGAGGAAGGGCATCTTGCGGACCAGGCCGAGGATGAGCTCCTGTCGCGAGACACCCAGGGCCTTCAGGCGCTGGTGCTCCTCGCTGAAGGTCTTGATGCCCTCCTCCGCGTCGCCCAGGTAGAAGAGGTCCACGAAGTCGGCCACCGGCTCGGGTTGCATGGCCCCGGGACCCCCGGCCATCACCAGGGGATCGTCCTCGGCCCTGTCCTCGCGGCGGATCGGGATCCCCCCCAGGTCCAGCATGGTCAGGAGGTTGGTGTAGCCCATCTCGTACTGGAGGGAGAAGGCGACCACGTCGAAGGCCCAGAGCGGGGTCTGGCTCTCCAGGGTGGTGAGGGGCAGGTCGCGGTCGCGGAGGGCCTTCTCCATGTCCGGCCAGGGGGCGAAGACCCGCTCGCAGAGGCTGTCGGCGCGCCGGTTCAGGATGTGGTAGAGGATCTTGAGCCCCAGGTGGCTCATGCCGACCGCGTAGGTATCGGGGAAGGCGAAGGCGAACTTGAAGGGGATGCCGGCGTGGTCCTTGCGGACCAGGTTGCGCTCCAGGCCCAGGTACTGGGCCGGGGTCTGGACGCCGAGAAGGATCTCGTCGCGCAGGACGCGGTGGAAATCAGGCGGCAGGGAACGTTTCCGATTCGTCACGGGGGACCCCCTCCACGCCGGGTTCGAACCGGCTATAGCGGCAAGGTGGGATTCTCCCTCAAAATCGGGCCCTGCGCAAGGCGGGAAGCTGTCAGCAGGGAACTCCGCATGCGAGGGGGATGCAGGCGGAACAGGGATCGCCGGAACAGGTGATGAGCTTGAATTGCGTGAGTTCCTCCAGGGTACCTAAGACGGTGAGATGCGGAGGGTGGTAAGGCTTCTTGATGACGGAGGAGGGGATGGGTTTGGATTCTGGTTTGCGCCCGGGCATGCGCCCCATCCTAGTGTCCCAGATGATCTTTGGGAAGATCCTTTCCCAGACACCTCCAGGGAGGCCCGGTCGCCGCCCCGGGCAGGGGCAAAAAAAAACGCGCCCTTGAAGGCGCGTCAATAGGGGGCAATCTTACAGAGGAGAGGACTTCTGATCAAGCGAAAAACAAGAAACCCTGTCGTTTTCCTTAACTCCATTTATTTGAGCATGTTACATGCTATCGATTGAGCAGGATATTCAGCCAGGAACCCCGGGGACGGGTTTTGGGGGAACTGTTGCCCCTCCTGGGCCTCCCGACTATCATCCCCGGCCATGCGCCTCTCCAAGCTCCTCTTCGTGACGCTCCGCGAGGATCCTTCCGACGCCGAGGTCCGCTCCCATGCCCTCATGGCCCGGGCGGGCTTCCTCCAGAAGCTCACCGCCGGCATCTATGTCTACGGCCCCTTCCTGCACCGTGTCCTGCGGAAGATCGAGGCCATCGTGCGCGAGGAGCACGAGCGCGCCGGCTGTCAGGAGCTCCTCATGCCGGCCCTCCAGCCCAAGGAGCTGTGGCTGGAGAGCGGGCGATGGGACCGCTATGTGAAGGACGGCATCCTCTTCCACCTGGGCGACCGGAAGAAGGCCTCGCTCTGCCTGGGCCCCACCCACGAGGAGGTCATCACCTCCTATGTGAAACAGCAGGTCCAGTCCTACAAGCAGTTGCCGCTGACCCTCTACCAGATCCAGACCAAGTTCCGCGACGAGATCCGCCCCCGCTTCGGCCTGATGCGGGCCCGCGAGTTCATCATGAAGGAC
>JAHFOU010000045.1:0-6346 GCA_023261525.1 Planctomycetota bacterium
GGGCCGGCCGTGCTGGCAGGCGAAGGAGAAGTCCGCCGTGCCCGCCCGGCTCAGGAGCTCGGCGGCCTCGCTCTCGCTCAGGCGGTCGCCGAAGCGGACGGCGGAGCGGCAGGCCGCGATGCGGACCACCAGCTCGCGCAGCCGGTCCTTCTCCACGCGCTCCTCGGCGGAGAGCTTGGCCCAGAGGTCCTGGAAGAAGCCCTTGATGGCCTCGGAGCGGAGCGTGGCGGGGGCCTCGATCACGGCCCAGCGGTTGAGGGCCAGGGGTGTCAGCGTGAAGCCCAGGGAGGAGAGCAGGGATTGGACCTCCTCCAGGCAGGCCAGGGCCTGGGGCGGCGTGTCCACGGCCTCGGGGATGAGGTAGCGCTGGCGCTCCACGGCCCGCGTGGCCAGCTTGGCCGTCAGCTCCTCGTAGAGCAGGCGCTCGTGGAGGGCATGCGGGTCCACGATGGCGAAGCCCGTCCCGGTCTCGACCAGGAGGTAGGCGTCGTGGATCTGGAGGAAGCGGGGGGCCGGCGTGAAGGGGAGCTTGGCCTGGACGCCGTGGCCGGCTTGCGGCGCGGCGGCCGTCTCCACGGCCCGGGCCGGCGCGGAGGCGTAGTGCTGGACGGCCTCGGCCACCCGGTCCGCCCGGGCGGATGCGGCGGCGGGCGCCAGGGCAGAGGCCTGGGCGGCCCCCCAGAGGTGGAGCGCCTCGTGCACCGCGCGGTAGACCGCACGGTGGATCTCTGAGGGACGGCGGAAGCGGACCTCCAGCTTGGAGGGATGGACGTTCACGTCCACCTCGCCCAGGGCCGGCTCCAGGACCAGGACGGCCATGGGGGCCCGGCGGGCCGGGATCAGGGTCTGGTAGGCCTCCTTCAGGGCGTGGGCCACGGTGCGGTCCTGGATGCTGCGGGATCCCAGGAAGAGGTACTGGCAGACGGAGTTGGGGAAGGTCAGGCGGGGCGAGGAGACCCAGCCCCTCACCCGGATGCCGTCGGCCTCGCCGGAGACCGCCAGCAGCTCGTCGGCGGCCTCCTGGCCGTGCAGGGCGGCGATGCGCTCGCGGGCGTCCGCGGCGGGCGGGCAGGAGAGCAGGGGGCGTCCGGCGTGGACCAGCTCGAAGCGTACGTCGGGACGGGCCAGGGCCAGGCGGGTCACCCAGTCGGCGATGGCCCTGGCCTCTGCCGGGGCCTGGCGCAGGAACTTGCGCCGGGCGGGGACGTTGGCGAAGAGGTTGCGCACGGTGATGGCGGTGCCCTCGGGGGCCCCGCGGGGGGAGACCTCGGCGACCTCGCCGAAGCGGACCGCGGCCAGGGCGCCCATCCCGGTCCCGCGGACCCTCGACAGGAGCTCCACCTCGGCCACGGCTCCGATGGAGGCCAGGGCCTCACCCCGGAAGCCCAGGGTGGAGATCCCGTCCAGGTCCCCGATGTCCCTGAGCTTGGAGGTGGCGTGGCGGGAGAAGAGGCGGGCCAGGTCGTCGGGCGCGATGCCGCAGCCGTCGTCCACCACCCGGATCATCTCCCGTCCCCCATCCGAAAGCTCCACGCGGATGGAGGCCGCGCCCGCGTCCAGGGCGTTCTCGATCAGCTCCTTGGCGACGGAGAAGGGCCTTTCCACCACCTCGCCGGCGGCGATGCGGCTGGCGACGTCGGGCGGGAGCACGGCGATGCGGGGAGACATGTCGGCACCGGGGATTATACTCCCCCCCATGATGGTGCGAGCCCCCTGCGACCTGATGGTCCTGGATGCCGCCGAGCTGGCTAGCCTTTCTGGCCCTGCGGGGCCCCGCCGGGGACGGGCCCAGGCGGAGATCGGCATCCTGCCCGGCGGATCCGTCGCGGTCCGGGGCGGGCGGGTCGTGGCGGTGGGGCTGGCAAAAGAGCTCAGGAAGCGCTGGAAGGCAGTCCAGGAGATCTCCGCCTCGGGATGCTTGGTCACCCCCGGGCTGGTGGATCCCCACACCCACGCGGTCTTCGTCGGGGACCGGGCCGTCGAGTTCGAGATGCGCATCCTCGGACGGAGCTACCAGGACATCGCCGCGGCCGGCGGCGGCATCCTCTCCACGGTGAGGGCGGTCCGGGCCGCCTCGGACGCGGGCCTGGAGAAGGGCCTGGCGTCCCGCCTTGACCGCATGCTCCTGCAGGGCACGACGACGGCCGAGGTGAAGTCGGGGTACGGCCTGACCCTTCGCGACGAGATCCGCCAGCTCGAGGCGGTCCGGCGCGTCGGGAATCGGCATTCGGTCCGCCTGGTCGCGACATTTTTGGGGGCCCACACGGTCCCGGCCGAGTTCCGGAAGCGCCGTGCCGCCTACGTGGACCGGGTCTGCCGGCGCATGATCCCCGAGGTCGCCCGGCTCGGCCTGGCCCGCTTCTGCGACGTCTTCGTGGACCGGGGGGCCTTCACCCTGGCCGAGGGGCGCCGGGTCCTTCAGGCCGCGCGTGCGGCCGGCCTGGGTCTCAAGGTCCATGCCGAGGAGTTCGAGCGCACGGGGATCTCCTCCCTGGCGGCCCGCATGGGCGCGGCCTCGGCGGACCATCTCATGCGGGTTTCGGACGCCGACATCCGCGCCCTGGCGGCCTCGCGCACGGTCGCGGTCTGCCTGCCGGTGACTACGCTCTTCGTCGGGGAGCCCCGCTATGCCCCGGCCCGCCGGATGCTGGAGGCCGGCTGCGCGGTGGCCGTGGCCACCGACCTCAACCCGGGCTCCAGTCATTGCGACTCCCTGCCCCTGGCCATGTCCCTGGCCTGCCTGGGCCTGAGGATGACCCCGGCCGAGGCCCTGACCGCGGTCACGATCAACGCGGCCCACGCCCTCGGGATGGGCTGGGAGGTCGGATCCCTGGAATTGGGCAAGCGCGCGGATCTGGTGATCTGGGGGGTCCCCAGCCACCGCCACCTTCCCTACACGATGGGGGCGAACCTCGCGAGGACGGTGATCGTGGACGGGCGGGTCGTCGCCGAGCGGGGCCGGCTTCTTAAGGCGCGGTAGCGAACCACTTCCCCAGCACCTCGGCCAGCCAGGCGAGGTCCCTCGGCGCGAAGCGGCCCTTCAGGACGACGTGGAATCTCGGGTGGGGGGCCTCCTCCAGCACCAGGCCCACCCGGCGGGGCTTGAGGGTGGGGATGGGTGCGACGGCGGTGATCTCCGACTTGCGGTAGACCTGGGGGATGGCGCCGCCGCCGGGCACCCAGATCAGGGAGTCGTGGTGGAGGACGAGGCGGGCCGAGCCGGTGTCCTCGGCCAGGAGGATGGCCCTTCGGGCGGCCTTTGCGGTCAGGAGACCCAGGCCGACGGCGAATCCGGCGCAGATGACCAGGGGATAGGAATTCAGGGTCGGGAAGGAGCAGGCGATCCAGATCCCGATGCCCAGGGATCCCAGGGCCAGAAGGCCTCCGAGGAGGGCCCAGGCCAGGGACTTCCCGGCCCGCTTGGAGTTCCCGAACGCCGCCGGCCACTCCATCGTGAGCGGATCCTCCTCGTGGGTGACCTCGATGGCGGACGGTTGGGGCTGGGGCGGGAGGTCCACTTACCGCGCCCGGCGGGCCATCAGCTTCCTGCGCCGCGCCCGGATCCGTGCCCCCCGGCCCGTGATGGCCTTCGTCGCGAACCTTCCCGCGAAATCGGCGATCTTCCCGGCCACGTCCACGCCGGTGGTCCCCTCGATCCCTTCCAGGCCCGGGGAGGCGTTGACCTCCATCAGGAGGGGGCCGTCGCTGCCTTCCAGCATGTCCACGCCCGCGACGTGGAGGCCCAGGATCTTGGCGGCCCGGGAGGCGGCCTTGCGGTACGCCTTGGGCAGGCGACGGATGGGCTCGCCCGTGCCGCCCCGGTGGAGGTTGGAGCGGAACTCCCCGTCGTTGGCGGCGCGGCGGCGCATGGCGGCCACGACCTCGTCCCCCACCACGAAGGCCCGGATGTCCTTGCCCCGCGACTCGGCGACGAACTTCTGGACCAGGAGGTTCTGCCCCAGGCCCCAGAGGGTGTCCAGCACCGACTCGGCCGACTTGGTCGACTCCGCCAGCATCACCCCCACGCCCTGGGTGCCCTGGAGGAGCTTGAGGATGACCGGGGGGCCCTCCATCAGGGCGATCGAGGCCGCCAGGGAGCGCGGGTGGCGCATCATCATGCTCTTCGGGATGTCCAGGCCCCGCTTGGAGAGGATCTGGAGGCAGCGCAGCTTGTCGCGGGCGCGCGAGATCGCCAGGGAGCCGTTCAGGATGGGGACGCCCTGGATCTCGAACTGGTGCACCACGGCCAGGCCGTACTCGGTGATGTTGGTGGAGATGCGCGGGACCACCAGCGCGTAGCCCTCCAGGGGCTCGCCCTTGTGGAGGACCACGTGGCGGTGGCGGTCGATGAGGAGGTCGCAGTGCAGGGGATCGACGATGTCCACCTGGTGCCCGCGCTCGCGGAAGGCCTTGGCCTGACGGCGGGTGGAGTAGAGCCGCGGGTTGCGGGAGAGGAGGAGAATGCGCACGGATCGACTCTAGCAGAAGGGGTGGGCCTTGTCACTCCCGCCGGGCGGCGCTAGGATTCCCCCATGTCCTCCCCCAAGAAATACGCCAAGCCCCTCTTCGGCCAGGCGGCCATCGAGCGCGGCTTCTGCACGGCCCAGGACGTGGAGAAGGCCCTGAAGATCCAGCAGGAGCAGGACCGGAAGGGGGAGAAGCACCGCCTTCTCGGCATCATCATGATCGGCGAGGGCCTGCTGTCCACGGCCCAGCTCATCGAGATGCTCCAGGAAGAGGCCAAAAGGGCGTCCCGAGGCTAGAGGGGGCCGTCGCCGCCAGCCAGGCCGCGGCCGGACCCCGCAGGGGGTGCCCGTCGGGGACCCTGGCCAGGACCTCCAGCAGTCCCGCCCGCAGGGGTTCCCGCCGTTGGGGCGCCAGGGAAGCCAGGAGGCTTCGGGCCTTCAGGTCGCAGGGGTCGAAGGCCAGGTGCTCTTCCAACAGGCGGATCGCCTCCCGGGTCTCCCCCGCGCGCAGGGCGGCCAGGGCCGCCTGGGCCCGGGCGTTCCCGTAGGGCCCGGCCAGGGCCGCGAGGTCCCGGAAGGCCCCCAGGGCCTCGCGGTCCCGGCCGAGATGCATCAGACAGGTTCCCCGCTCGAAGCGGGCGTCTATGGCCATGAGGCTGGGCAGGCCCGAGGCCGCGCGCGCGTAGGCGGCTTCCGCCCGGAGGGCTTCGCCCCGCCTCGCCGCCGTGTGGCCCGTCGCGAAGGCGGCCGCCTGGGGAATCTGCAGGAGGAGGGCTCCAGCCAGGACCAGGGCCAGCAGGCTCCAGGCGCCGCTGCGCCGGGCGGGTGCCGCTCCGCCCGCCGCCGGGAGGGCCCAGGCCGCCGCCAGCGCGAAGCAGGCCAGGCCCAGGGGGTCCGTCAGCGCATCCCCGCCCAGGGCCTGGATCATCAGGGCCAGGGCCGTCCAGCGCGCGGCCCCTCCGGATCCTTCCCGCCAAGCGGCCAGGAGGGCGGCAAAGACGCCGGCGAGCAGGAGGGCTCCGACCAGGCCCGTCTCGGCCAGGGTCTGGAGGGGGAGGTTGTAGGCGTGCCGGACCATGGGCTGGGCGTACTGGGAGAAGGGATAGGCTTCGGCCCGGCAGGCGGGGAAGGTCAGGGGGAAGCTTCCGGCCCCGTGACCCAGGAGGGGGGCCTGTCTCCAGGCGTTCCCGGCGCTTTCCCAGATCAGGGTCCTTACTCCGAAGGTGGAGGTCAGCCTCCAGGAGGAAGGCTGGGTCGGACGGGAGCTCCAGATCATCGTCATCAGGGGGGCCGCCAGGCCGGCGGCCAGGATCAGGCGGCCGAGGAGCCGGGGCCGGCGGGCCTGGGCGACCAGGGTCAGGACGGCGCCCGCCGCTAGGCCCAGGAGGGCGCCCAGGGAGTGGGTGTGCCAGAGCAGGCAGGACAGCGTGGCCGCCGACACCGACCAGGCCATCCCGGAGATGGGCCTGCGGTTCCGGAGGGCGCTCCATCCCGCCAGCAGGGTTGGGGGCAGGCAGGCCGAGAGCAGAAGGGCCGCGGTGTTATGGTTGCCGAAGGGAAGACGGTTGATGGGGTCTCCGGAGAGGGGCCCGCCGTGGATCCAGGTCTCGATCCGGCCGCCTGAGACGACGTTGCCGGCATAGAGGGCCAGGGCCATGCCGGCCCCGATCCCGATCAGGAGCAGGCTTCCCCTCCGGCGCGGGTCGGTGGCGAAACCCGTGGCGATGGCCAGGACGGCCGCCAGATTCAGGACGGGGACGAGCGCCGCCCAGCGGGGTTCTCCCCAGAGGGCGCTCAGGGTCTGGAAGGCCAGGAAGGCGGCGGCCCAGGCCCCGGCTTTGCGTGCGGCCGGGATCAGGGTCGCCGATTCCAGGGAAAGG
>JAHFOU010000045.1:6356-11104 GCA_023261525.1 Planctomycetota bacterium
GCTCATGGCGCGGTCCAGTATGCCTTAAAAGACCGGAGCCCGCAGAAGCGGGCCCCGGGGGATGATGCGGAATGAATGTAGGACTAGTTGGTCTGAAGCATGACCAGGTTCTTGCCCGTGGTGCCGGAGGTGTCGCCGTTGGCGGCGCCGACAGTGACCATGTCTGCGACAGTGGAACCTTGGGGTTTGGCGCTGCCGTCCTGGTACAGGACGCAACGGGTATAGCCTCCCCCGTAGGGGCCGTTGGTCCCGCTCGCCCCGACGTCACACGCGATCGCGCAGACGCTGGGGTTGACCCAATCCACCAGCGGGCAGGTGCCCGCAACCGGGGCGTTCTTGTATCCCGCCATGCCCGGAAGAACCGTTCCCACGGCAGTCGTCGACGAGAGAGTCATGGTTCCGCTGCCCTTGGGAGCAAACAGCTTGGAGTCCGGGACGTCCTTGCTGACCCACAGCATGCCGAGGAATTCGTCGCCGTTGTAGGGGGGGAATGCACCCTCCCGGTCCTCGTACACGCGCATGGACAGGCCGATCTGCTTGAGGTTGCTGATGCCGGTGGTCTTATTGGCGGAGTCGCGGGCTTTGTTCAGGACGGGCAGGATGAGGCCCGCCAGAACGCCGATGATGGCGATGACGACCATGAGTTCGATGAGCGTGAAGCCCTTGCGACCCTGATTTCCGAGATTCATCATTGATCTCACCCCCTTTGAAATGAAACAAGCTTAGACACAGGAAAACTCTACCTCAGGAGGCCATTTTTGGCAAAGAGTTTCTTAAGTCCCTTCCTGCCAGGAGGATAGGTAGTGGGTTTGCTCGGCCGTGAGCTTGTCGATGGTGATGCCCAACGAGGCCAGCTTGAGCAGGGCCACCTCGGCGTCGATCTCCTTCGGCACGGCGTGCACGGAGCACTCCAGGTTCTTCTGCTTGGCGCCCCAGGCGGTGCAGAGGGCCTGGACCGCGAAGCTCATGTCCATCACGGCGGCGGGGTGCCCCTCGGCCATGGTCAGGTTCACGAGGCGGCCTTCGCCGAGCAGGTAGATGCTGCGGCCGTCCTTCATGCGGTAGGCGTCCACGCCGGGGCGGACGTTGCGGTCCAGCTTCCTGGCCTGCTTCTCCAGCGCGGGGATGTCGATCTCCACGTTGAAGTGGCCGCTGTTGCAGAGGATGGCCCCGTCCTTCATGCTCTTGAAGTGCTCGGCGGCCAGCACGCTGGTGTTGCCGGTGAGGGTGCAGAACACGTCGCCGACCTTGGCGGCCTTGGCCATGGTCATGACTTCGAAGCCGTCGAGCGAGGCCTCGATGGCGCGGACCGGGTCGATCTCGCAGACGATGACGATGGCGCCCATGCCGCGGGCCTTGGCGGCGAAGCCGCGGCCGCACCAGCCGTAGCCGCCCACGACGACCTTGCGGCCGGCGAGCAGGATGTTGGTGGCGCGCAGGATGCCGTCAATGGTGGACTGGCCCGTGCCGTAGCGGTTGTCGAAGAGGTGCTTGCAGTCGGCGTCGTTCACGGCGACCACGGGGAGCTTAAGGGCCCCGTCCGCGGCCATGGCCTTGAGGCGGATGACGCCTGTGGTGGTCTCCTCCATGGAGCAGCGGATCTCCTTCAGCTGGGAGGCGCGCTTGGTGTGCAGGAGGCTGACCAGGTCGGCCCCGTCGTCCATGGTGACCTGGGGGTGGAAGTCCAGGGCGGCGTTCAGGTGCTTGTAGTAGGTGGTCCGGTCCTCGCCGCGGCGGCAGTGGGTGGAGATCCCGAAGTGCTTGACCAGGGCGGCGGCCGTGTCGTCCTGGGTGGAGAGGGGGTTGGAGGCGCAGGCCAGCACCTCGGCCCCGCCGGCCTTGATGGTCCTGAGTAGGTTGGCCGTCTCGGTGGTGATGTGAAGGCAACAGGAGATGCGCATGCCCTTGAAGGGCTGTTCCTTGCGGAAGCGCTCCCGGATGATGTTGAGCACCGGCATCTGGGTGTCGGCCCAGAGGATGCGGTCCCGGCCGGCGTCGGCCAGCTTCAGGTCGGCGATGTCGTAGTTCATCTTCCGGGCGGTGGCGGTGGCCGTCATGGGTTAAGCCTTTCCTGCGCGCAGGGCCTTGGGGGCGCCGGAGAGTCCGGCGGACTTGCGGAGCGCTTCGGCCCGGTCGGTGCGCTCCCAGGTGAAGTCGGCGCCGGTGCGGCCGAAGTGGCCGTGACGGGCGGTCTCCTTGTAGATCGGGCGGCGGAGCCTGAGGCTGTCGATGATGGCGCGGGGCGTGAGACGGAAGTTCTCCCGCACCAGCTCGGCGATCCGGATGTCGGGCAGGACCCCGGTGCCGTAGGTGTCCACGCGGATGGAGAGGGGCTCGGCCACGCCGATGGCGTAGGCCAGCTGGAGCTCGGCGCGCCGGGCGAGGCCCGCGGCGACGAGGTTCTTGGCCACCCAGCGGGCGGCGTAGGCGGCCGAGCGGTCCACCTTGGTCGGGTCCTTGCCCGAGAAGGCGCCGCCGCCGTGGCGGCCCATGCCGCCGTAGGTGTCGACGATGATCTTGCGGCCCGTCAACCCGGTGTCGGCCGCGGGACCTCCGTAGACGAAGCGGCCGGTGGGGTTCACGTGGACGATGAGGTCCTTGTCCAGCAGGTGGGCCGGGATGACCTTGCGGATGACCCGGTCGATCATGTCCTGGCGGATGGTCTTGGTCTTGGCGTCCGGGGCGTGCTGGGTGGAGATGACCACGGTGTGGACGCGGACGGGGCGGTCGCCCTCGTACTCCACGGTGACCTGGCTCTTGGCGTCGGGGCGCAGGTAGGGCAGGTCGCCCTCGAAGCGCAGGGTGGCCAGGCGCTCGAGAAGCCGGTGCGCCAGCTGGATGGGCATGGGCATCAGCTCGGGGGTCTCGTCGCAGGCGAAGCCGAACATCAGGCCCTGGTCCCCGGCGCCGAGCTCCTTGGCGCCCTTCTTGGCGACGCCCATGGAGATGTCGGGCGACTGCTTGTGGATGGCCGTCAGGACGGCGCAGCTCTGGTAGTCGAAGCCCATGTCGGGGTGGGTGTAGCCGATCTCCTTGATGGCCGCGCGGGCGATCTCGGGGACCTCCACGTAGCAGTCCGTGGTGACCTCGCCGGCCACGACGCAGACGCCGGTGGTCAGCATCGTCTCGACGGCGACCCGGCCCATGGGGTCCTGGGCCAGGATGGCGTCGAGCACGGAGTCGGAGATCTGGTCGGCCATCTTGTCGGGATGGCCCATGGACACGGACTCGGAGGTGAAGAGATGCCGTTCGTTCTTCACGGGCGTGGGACTCCTTGTGGGCTCTTGGAAAGAGGGCGGATCATAGCGGGGCTGGAGGGGAGCCGCAACCCGGAATTCGGGTAGACTCGGGCCCATGCGGAGGCTCCACGTCCTGCTGGTGATGGCCTTCGCGGCGGGGGCGTATGCCCCCGGGATCTCCGGTCCCCCGGTCTACGATGACACCTTCGCCATCCTGAACAACCCCCGCGTGGACGACGGCGATCGTCTCCTGCGCTCGGCCTGGGACCCCTCCGAACGCGCCGAAGGCCCCGCCCGCTATGCGCTGTACCCCTACCGACCCCTGACCGAGGCCAGCTACCTGCTGGTGCATCGCCTCGGCGGCGACATGCCCGCCCAGAGGCTCCTGGGCCTCGCCTTCCATGTGGCGGCCGCGCTGACCGTCCTGGCCTTGGCCGGCTTCTTGGGATGTCCGGGATCCCTCTGGGCGGCCCTTCTCTTCGCGGTCCATCCGCTTGCCCACCAGGCGGTGGGGTATGCGGCCCAGAGAGCGGTGTTGCTGGAGGCCCTCCTGGCCTTCCTCTGTCTGCTGGGCTACCTGAAGGCCCGCGCGGGGGGCGGGCGGCTTCCCTATGGGGCAGCCCTGGGATGCGCCCTGCTGGCCTGCGGGACCAAGGAGACGGCCATCACCTTGCCTCTCCTTTTGGGGTTCCTGGAGTGGGTCCTGAGGTCCCCCGGGGATCCCTGGAGGCCGGTCCTGAAGCGATGGTGGCCCTTCGCCGTACTGGTCCTGATCGTGCCGGTCCAGGTCTGGCGGAGCCGCCAGGGAGGGGATTCGGGGGCGGATCCCAGGTCGGTCTTCTCGGCGGCGGAATACCTTCGCCGCCAGGGAGGCGTGTTGTGGGAGTACCTGGGCCTTCATCTGTTTCCCTTCCACCTCGGCGGGGTCTTTTCCGACGTGCCCTGGGAGCACGGAGGGAGCCTGGCCGCCTGGCTTCCGGCGGCGGGCATCGGCGCCCTCCTGGCCGTTGCGTTTTTCGGTCCGGCCCGTTGGAGGTCCGGGCGTCTCTGCTTGGGCCTGCTCCTCGTGCCCCAGGCCCTGGAGTCCGGGCCCCTGCCCATGAAGTACCTGGCCTGCTCCTATCGGTGCTATCCGGGGCTCCTGGGTGCCGCCCTGGCCTTCGGGTGGCTGGCCTCCCGGGTTCGCGCCCGCGCCCTGCTCGCGCTGGCTCTTCTGGGCACGCTGACCTTCGTGGAGACCCGGGTCTGGACGCGTCCCGAAGCGCTCTTCTCCTGGCATCTGCGCCAGACGCCGGCGGCCTCGACCTTGAGGTCTAGGCAGGCCTGGAGATTCCTGGAGTGGGGGCAGACGGAAGCCGCTGCGCGAGCCTTCGAGATCGTGGTGTCGGGGCGTCAGATCCCTCGCATGGCCGAGGCGGGGCGGGCCCTGAGCCGGGGGGAGCGCCTCGTGTATGTGGACCTGCCGTATCCGTCCGAGGTCCTGTTCATCACCCTCAAGCTGAAGGAGGC
>JAHFOU010000346.1 GCA_023261525.1 Planctomycetota bacterium
TCCGGGGCGGGAACGGCCGGAGCGCAAAGCAGGAGCAGGCCGAAGGAAAGGCGGAGCCGGAGTCCGGACACCTACTTCTTCTCAGGATCCGACAGGGCGGCCGTGGCCTTCTGGAGCTCGGCCTGGGCACGGGCGAGCGCCACCTTCTTCTGGCGGAGCTGGATCTCCGCGCCGCGCGCGGCGCGCTCCATCTCGTCCTTCTTCTGGTCCGCGTCCAGCTGCATCCTGGCCAGCTCGGCGGGAAGAAGATCGTCCTTCAAGGTCTTGACCTGGAGCTCCTTGAGGGCCAGCACGGTCTGGGCGCGCTCCAGGCCGCGGCGACCGCGCTTCAGCACGATCTCCTTGGTGGAATCCGCCAGCTCGTTGCCGCGGTAGAGCTTCTCCAGCTGGTCCAGCTCCTCGCGGGCGTCGTCGATCTGGTCCCTGGCCCTCAGGGCCTCCAGCTCGGAGTCCTTCAGCCTGCGGGAGGACTCCACCTCGCGGAACTGGACGAGCTTGGCGGTCGCCAGCTCGAACTCCCGCTTCAGGCGGCCCGCGACGGCCTGGCTCTCCTGCTCCTGGACCCGGAGCTCGGCCTCGGCCAAGTCGGCCGACTGCCGGGCGATGTCCAGCGCCAGGCGGGCCTGAGGGGCCTGGGGGTCCGCGGCCGACTTGGGAGCGGCGGCCGGGGACGACCCGCCGCACCCCGGCAGGAGAAGAAGGCCGAACAGGGACAGGCGCAGGGCATGGGTCACGGGGTCACTCCTTTTCATAACGGAGGGCGGAAAAGACGTCGTACCCGTTCAACTTCTGGCGGCCGGGAAGGAAGCCGAGCTCGATCAGGAAGCCGCAACCGACCACCTTGCCCCCCAGGGACTCCACCAGCCCGCAGCAGGCCTGCATGGTCCCCCCCGTGGCCAGGAGGTCGTCCAGGCAGAGGACCTTCTCGCCCTTCAGGACGGCGTCCTCGTGGATCTCCAGGCGGTCGGTGCCGTATTCCAGCTCATAGGTGATCCCCCGGGTCTTGTGGGGGAGCTTGCCCGGCTTGCGCACGGGCACGAAGCCCGCGCCCAGGAGGTAGGCCACGACGGGCGCGAAGATGAAGCCCCTCGCCTCGGCGCCGAGGACCTTGGTGACCCCCTTGCCGCGGTAATGGTCGGCCAGGGTGTCCATGGCCCGCTTGAGAAGCTTCCCGTCCTGGAGGATGGGCGTGATGTCCTTGAAGACGATGCCCTTCTTGGGGAAGTCGGGGATGTCCCGCACCGCGCGTTTCAGGCTGTCCATGCTCGCGAACCCCTCCTGGAGGTCGCGGGATTATACGCTGGGGTTGAGGCTATAATCCTGGCTTATCCATGCCGAGACTGGTCGTCGAACAGGGGAAGGACAGCGGGGCCGAGGTCCTGGTCATCGGGGCCGTCACGGTCGGCCGGGACGCCATCTGCGGCCTGCCCATCCACGACCGCCAGTCCTCCCGCCAGCACTGCCGCTTCGAGGCCTTCGGGGACCGCCTCAAGGTCCGCGACCTGGGAAGCCGCAACGGCATCCTCGTCAACGGCGCCAAGGTCGCCGAGGCCGAGCTCAAGACGGGGGACCGCGTCACCGTGGGCGCCACCGTGATCCGCGTGGCCGAGGGCACCGTGGGCCCCTGGAGCGGGAAGACCGTCGCCGGGTACCGCTTCCTCGACAAGATCGGCGAGGGCGGCATGGGCGAGGTCTACCGGGCCGAGCAGCTCTCCATGCGGCGTTTCGTGGCCGCCAAGGTCCTGGCCTCCCGCCTGCGCGAGGACCCGCGCTATGTCGAGCGCCTGGTCGCGGAGGCCCGCGCCGCGGCCCAGCTGAACCACCCCGGCCTCATCCAGGTCCATGACGTCATCCAGGCGACGGAGATCACCTTCTTCTCCATGGAGCTGGTGCAGGGCAAGACCCTGCGCGACCACCTGCGCAAGGGGCCGCTGGGCCTCTCCCACACCCTCACGGTGGCCAAGGGGGTCCTGGAGGCCCTCCAGTACGCCCATACCAAGGGCATCGTCCACCACGACGTGAAGCCCGAGAACGTCATGCTCTCGGAGGAGGGCGGGGTGAAGCTGGCCGACCTGGGCATCGCCCAGCCCGCCGGCGCCAAGGTCCACGAGAACACCCCGGGCAAGCGCACCCTGCTGGGCACCCCCCAGTACATGCCCCCCGACCAGGTCCGGGCGGACCGGGCCGATCCCCGCTTCGACATCTATGCCCTGGGGGCCACCCTCTACCACGCCCTGGCCGGTCGCGCGCCGTACCGGGGCGCCTCCCCGGAGGAGATCGTCAAGCAGGTCCTGGCCGCCCCGCCCCCGCCCCTCGCCTCCCAGGCTCCCCAGATCCCTCCCGACGTGATCGCCTTCGTGGACCGTCTCATGGCCCGGGACCCCGAGTCCCGCACCCCGAATGCCCACCAGGGCCTGAAGGACCTGCACGCCCTGCAGGCCAGGCACGGAGAGGGCGAGGCCGGGACCTCCTCCACCACCGGCTCGGGCACGAAGGCCAAGACCTCCGGGACGGACAGCCTCTCCGCGGGATCCGCCTGGCCGAAGAAGGCGGCCCTGGCGGCCGTCGTCCTCCTCCTGCTGGGGGCCACGGCCTATGCCGCCAAGCACCTGGCCGGGCACGCCCTTCCCCTGCCCCCTCCGCCCGTCGTCCCGGTCCGCCCTCCCCCGCCCCCGGTGAAGCCGCCCCTGGTGGTCCCGCCCCAGCCCCCGCCCTTCGCCGCCCTCCTGGCCCGGGCGGAAGACGCCCGAAACCGGGGCGACCTCCAGGCGGCCCAGGACGCGGCCCAGGAGTACCAGGCCAAGGCCCCCTATGACGGCACGGAGGCCCTCAAGAACCAGTCCAGGGCCCAGGAGATCCTCGCCTGGGCCAGCCAGGAGCGCGCCCGCCGCAAGGACGACAAGGACTGGGCGGACCTCCAGGCCTCCCTGCAACCCCTGGATCCCGACGGGCGTCTGGACAGGCTGGGCGCCTTCCTCAAGGATTTCCCCCAGAACCGGCACGCCCAGGAGGCC
>JAHFOU010000347.1 GCA_023261525.1 Planctomycetota bacterium
TCGGCCATTCCACGAACGACGTCAACCAGGAGCACCGCTTCGGGGGCTACCGGCCCACCCGGCCCCACCGCTGGCAGCTGGTCACGTTCTCCTGGGACTCCCAGTACCCGGACAACGTGGCGCCGACGAGCCACACCGGCGAGATGGTCCTCGACGACGGGGCCGGGGCCCAGGGCGTGGGAAGCGTCTCGGACTACAACAGCGGGGGATACGCGAACTCGCCCCTCTCCGCCTCGGACATCACCGTGCCGGACTTCTATGGGGCGCACCGTCTCTGGCTGGGCCAGTACCCGAGGCGGGAGGCCACCGTGGGACTCTGCCTGGGCAGGGGGGCGGACGCCACCCTGGACGAGTTCGCGCTCTGGGACCTGGGCGTGCTGGGTACCCAGGATGCGGCCGAGACCAAGACCCTCGCCCAGAACCGGTACCGGGAGGGCCGCTATGCCAAGGGGGCCGCCTACCGGGCCTTCGGGGCCGCGGCGGTCGCCGACGAGGCGCCCTCCTACCTCAGCCCGCCCTTGCGTCTCCCGGAAGGAAGCCTGCTGAGACAGGTGGGCTGGAGCTGGAACCGGCCGGCGGAGCGGCCCGGGGATTATGCCGCCGTGGAACTGGTGAAGGAGGACCTCTCGGTCCCCGCCACCCTCTGGAGCGCGTCGGACAGCGGCTCCCGTGCGGGGCCCGGGGATCCCCAGCGTTGGGACGTCCTCCGCAAGGTCCCGGGGGCGTTCCGGGCCCGGGTGCTTTTCCTGAGGAAGCCGGGGCCTTTCACGGATGCCCAGGGCACCCTGGACCTGGATACGCCCCTGCTCGACTCCCCGGTCTTCGACGACCTGACCTTCGTCTACACCGGCCCCGACGGAAACCGGGTGACCTTCTGGGAAGGCGGGGACTGAGCGGGGGTCGGAGGGCTACTTGCCCTTCAGGACGGCCAGCTGCTCTTCCACGCTCGCCAGCTGCTCCTTGAGGGAGGCCCGCTGGGCCTCCAGGAGGCGCTTGAGGACGTCGTTGGTGACCTCCAGCTGCTTGGCGTGCGCCTTCATGTCCTCGATCGCGTTCTTCACCTGCTGGTCGATGGCCAGCACGTTGGCGAACTTCGTGTCGATGGCCGTGATCTTGCGGTCGAGATCCGCGGCCGTCTGGGAGAGTTTGGTCTCGGCCTGGCCGACCTTGGTGTCCAGGCGCTGTTCGACGCCGGTGAGATCCTGTTTCGAGGCGGAGTCACAGCCCGAGAGGGCCGCCAGGGCCGCCACCACGCCGCACAGAGCAAGGGTGTTCTTCATGGGGAGGGAGTATAGGGACTATTCGGCGGACTTCGCAACCCGGAACCCGATCTTCGGGTCCCGGGTGTCCGGGGCGGCCCGGTAGCGGGTCGTCACCTTGGCGCGTTCCGCCGGGTCGTCCACGAGCCGGCTTCCCCCGCGGACCGCGCGCCGGGTCTGGCCGAAGGAGGTCGTGCGGGCCTTGCCACCGGGGTAGGCCTCGTACCAGCCGCAGACCCATTCCAGCACGTCGTTCGAGATGCCCAGGAAGCCCGCGGGGCTGGGGCCTTCGCGGTTCTCCCGGAAGGCGTCCCCCCAGGGGTACTGGGTGCGCTTCCCCGTGCGGGGATCGGTCCCGGCCGCCTTCTCCCACTCGGCTTCGGTGGGGAGCCTGAGGCCCTTCCAGGCTGCGTAGGCGGTCGCGTCGTACCAGTCCACGCCCGTGACGCTCTCGCGGGCAGGCTGGGAGGTCGGATCCCAGCGGTCGGGCACATGCCCGCCGGGACCCTTCTTCTCCTTCGGCTCGTCCGGATGGCACCGGGCGTGGCCCGGGACGGCATCGAGGAAGGCCTTGTATTCGGCCCGGGTCACCTCATGGCGGCCCAGGAAGAAGGCCGGGAGGTCGATGTCCTGCTCGGGCCCGGTCGGCTGGTCCGCATCCCCGACGTCGAGGCGGAAGCGGCCCGCCGGAACGTAGAGCATGCCCTCGGGCGCGGTCGCGGCCATCCGGGCCTGGGCCAGGAGCGCCTGGTCCTCGGCCGGGAGCGTGCCCTTCCTGGCCGCCTCCTCCAGCGTGTCGCGGGCCTTCTCCCAGGCCGAGGGGGTCTCATCCGCCCCGGAGGCCTGGAGGACCCAGGCTTTCTCGAAGAGTCCGCGCCCGTTCGCCAGGGCCTCCTGGAAGGAGGTCGTCCGTTCCTTCTCGGCGTTCTCCAGGCGGGCTCTTTCCCTCTTCTCCTCGTTTCTCCGCTCCTCCTCCAGCCGGGTCTTTTCCGCCTGCCGTTCGTTCTCCAGACGCGTCCGCTCGGCCAGGGCTTTCGCCTCGCTCGCTTCCTGAAGCTTGCGCTTGGCCCGGACCACCTCCAGCCTCGCCTCGGCCCGGCTCCGGAAGGGGGGCGGGGCTTCGAGAAGGCCCTGGTACAGGGTTCCGGCAAGCCCCCAGTCCTGGGCGCGGAAGGCCTCGTTCGCGTCCTCGATCTTGCTGCAGCAGAGGATCAGGGCGTCGATCTCCGCCTTTTGGGACGGCTCCGGGGCCAGGCGGAGAGCCTGGGTGAAGGCGCTGCGGGCCTGTCCCAGGTCATCCTGGCGGACCGCGTCCTCGCCCCGGTGAAGGGCCTCCTCGAAACGCTGGAGGGCCAGCTGTTCGGGAGTCGGCGCCGGGGGCGCGGGTTCCGGCGCAGGGGTTGGGACAGGGATAGGGACGGGAACAGGGACGGGAGCAGGGGCCGGCGCGGGGGCGGGTGCGGGGACCGGCTTGGGCTCAGGCGCGGGAATGACAGGCGCCGGGATCGCAGCCGGAACGACCGGCTTGGAGGCCCACAGGCGGCCCCGGGCGGAGAGTCCCACACCGGCCAGGAGGAGGACGCCCGCGACCGCGACGATCCGGCCCCGCCTGGGCTTGGCGGAGACCGGAGTGAGGTCCCGGGTGGGATGCTCGTGGAAGGGGACGGAATCCTCCCCGGCCAGGAGGCGCTGGGCCTCGGCGACGAAGGCCTCCGGGGTGGGGAAGCGCTCCTGGGGGAGCTTGCGCATGCAAC
>JAHFOU010000348.1 GCA_023261525.1 Planctomycetota bacterium
AAGGTCCTCCTCCTCGTAGAACAGCTTCAGGAAGAGCCGGTCCAGGCGCCCATAGACGTTCCAGTCCAGGAACCTGAGGTCATCGCCGTGGACGTAGTCGCGGTAGTCGGCGAACTCCTGGCTGAAGCCCTTGCGGCGGGAGCGCTTCTCGCCCCGCATCTTCCCCGAGAAGATCTTGCGCGAGGTGATCTCCAGCCGCTCCAGGCGGCGCATGAATTCCGGGTCAAAAATGGACTTCACCGCGCGGCGGCCTGCAGCTTGGCCTCGGTGGGTACCCCTTCCAGGATGCGGTCCACCACCGCGTCGGAGGTCACGCCCTCGGCCTCGCCCTCGAAGTTCAGGATGAGCCGGTGACGCAGGGACGCATGGGTCACCGCCCGCACATCCTCGAAGGCCGCGTTGTAGCGCCCGGCCAGCAGGGCCCGGACCTTGGCCCCCATGAGGAGGGCCTGGGCGCCGCGGGGGCTGGCCCCGTAGCGGACGTACTTGTTCACGACCTCCACCGCGTGGCTCCCCTGGGGATGGGTGGCCAGGACCAGTCGGGCGGCGTAGTCCTTCACGGGATCGGCCACGACCACCTCGCGCACGAGCTTGCGACCCCGCAGGATGCCCGGCCCGTCCAGGACGGGGTTCACCTCGGCGGCCTTGGTCTCGGTGGTGCGGCTGAGCACCTCCTTGAGGTCCTCCAGGGTGGAGTAGCGCACGATGATCTTGAAGAGGAAGCGGTCGAGCTGGGCCTCGGGCAGGGGATAGGTCCCCTCCATCTCGAGGGGGTTCTGGGTGGCCAGGACGACGAAGGGCTCCTCCATGGCGTAGCGTGTCTTGCCCACGGTGACGGCGTGCTCCTGCATGGCCTCCAGCAGGGCCGACTGGGTCTTGGGCGTGGCCCGGTTGATCTCGTCGGCCAGCAGGATCTGGGCGAACACGGGGCCCGGCTGGAACTCGAAGACGCGGCGTCCCGTCGCGGGGTCCTCCATCACCAGGCTGGTGCCCACGATGTCCGCCGGCATCAGGTCCGGGGTGAACTGGACACGGGAGAACTTGAGCGAGAGGGCCTGGCTCAGGGTGCGCACGAGCAGGGTCTTGCCCAGGCCCGGCACGCCCTCCAGCAGGACGTTACCCCCGCAGAAGAGGGCCATGAGCACCCCCTCCACCACCTCGCCGTGGCCGACGACGGCCTTGCCGACCTCCTGGCGCAGCCGGCCGAAGTCCGACCGGAAGGCCTCCACCTGTTTCTGAAGTTCCGCGACGTCCATGGTCCTATCCCCCCTTCTTTTTCTTTTCCTCGTCCAAGGCCTTGCGTTTCGCGTCCAACAGACGTTCCGTATAGCTCTTCGGGGCCTCCGGTTTCTGCCCCAGGGTCGGGGTGGGTGGCAGGAGGGGCTTCGCCCTCGGCGCCTCGTGCGTCCCCTTCGACATCGCCTCCCCGGCCTTGAGGTCCTCCTCGCTGGCCTCGTACCGCCGGACCTCTTCCTGGCGCTGGACCTCGGCCTTGCGGGCCAGGAGGGAGGACAGGGTCTCCTCCCGGGTCGGCGCCTGGGTGCGGAAGCGCCCCCCTACCGCGGGCACCTTGGAGAGCACCCAGCGGCCGCCCTGGGCCAGCTCGCGCCGGCCGATAAGGACCCGGCGCAGGGCGACGTCCAGGAAGAAGCCCCAGAGCGCGATCTGGAGCATCCAGCGCCAGAGGTCCGTGGAGATGCGGGGCTTGGTCAGGTCATGGGCGAAGAGCAGGGCGGGATCGAGGCCCTTCAGGACCCGGCCCCCCGAAGCCTCGGCCAGGCGGGCCAGGAGGGCGTGGTGGGTCTTCAGGTCCTTGAACTCCGGGGAGTAGGAGACCGCCGCGCCCGTCGTGATCACGCCCTGCTGGCCGTTCTCGCCCTGGTACCCGAAGCCCACGTAGTAGGCCCCGGCGGAGGCGGCGTCGAAGGCCGCCTCGTAGCGGCCCGGGCCCGTCTGGGCGAAGGCCAGGGCCTGTCCGCCCTTGTCGGGATCGGGGTCCGAGACCCGGCCCTGGAAGGCGAGGTCGTTCACGAAGCGGCCCTGGTCGTCCAGGGCGTCCACGACGACCCGGCCCTTCCCCTCGCGGATCTCGGTCTGGACCTGGAAACTGCTCTTGGGCGCGCTCCTCAGGGCCCAGCGCAGGGTCTGGGCCCAGAAGCGCTTGTAGTCCCCCCAGGACACCCAGTCCCGGCCCCAGGCGTTGCGGGCGTCCGAGGTGAAGGCCACGGACTTCCCCAGGCCGATGCGCCAATGGGCCAGGATGGGGTCGCCCTGGTGGGAGACGATGGGCAGCTGGGCCTTCTCCTTGGGGCTCGTGCAGACGTAGCCGTGGAGTTGGGGAAGCTGGCGGCCGATCCCCCTCAGGAGGTCGGTGTCGTACTTGATCCGGGGCAGGAAGCTCTCCTCGCAGAGCAGGGAGCGGCGGACGACCTGGGCCTCCTTGGCGAAGATCTTGGGCAGGTGGGTGGGATCGGTGACGTTGTAGAAGCGCCCCCCGCCCCAGTCGGCGATGGTCTTGAGTTCCGCCATCTCCCCGCCCCCGTGGGGGCCGATGCCCACCGTGCTTACCGTGATCTTGTCGGCCAGCATGGCCTTCACCTGGGCCTGGCTGGGCGGCTGGGGATCCCCGTCCGAGATGATCACGCAGTGCTTCACCGAGGCCTTGAGGGGCTTGAGGCCCTGGTGGGCCATGGCCAGGATGTTACCGAAAGCCATCATGTCCTGGGGCCCCAGGCCCTGGATCTGGGCCTTCAGGGCCCTCTTGTCGCCGACCCTCTTCATGGGGATGCCCCACTGGTCGGCCCCCGGCCCGAAGTCCAGCTCCCCGAAGAAGTCCTGGGGCGACAGGGCGTCCAGGGCGGCCTTGGCGATCTCCTTGGCCCAGGCGTTCCCGTTCTCGAACTCGCAGGTATGGAGGATGATGGCCAGGGCCCCGCTGGGCACCACCTTGCGCTGGGTGAGGTCCATGGAGACGGGCAGGACCTCCTCCACCCCGGCGTTGTGCTCTCC
>JAHFOU010000046.1:0-10122 GCA_023261525.1 Planctomycetota bacterium
CTCCCCATCCAGCGCCACATGCCCCGGCGCCACGGCGCTGACCCGGATGCGGGGGCCCAGCTCCCGCCTCAGGATCTCCACCATCGCCCTCACGGCGGCCTTGGAGATCCCGTAGGCGACGTATTTCCGCCAGCGCGTCGTGGCATCCGTGATCTGTACGATGGCGCCCCGACGCATCACCTTGGCCGCCTCCTGGGCGCAGAAGAAGGAACCCTTCAGGTTGAGGTCCATGTGGCGGTCCCAGTCCTTCTCCGAGACCGTCGGCAGGGGGGTAGGAAAGAAGTCGGCCGCCGAGTTCACCAGGGCATCCAGCCGGCCCAGGCGTCTCGCCGCCGTGCGGACCACCCGCCGGCAGTCCGCCACCCTCGAAAGATCCCCCCGGATCACCACGGCCCGCCGGCCCAGGGCCCGGATCTCCGCCGCCGTGCGTTCCGCCTCGGCCCGGGACCGGTGGCAATGCACCGCCACGTCCCAGCCCGCCCGCGCACAGCCCAGGGCGATCTCCCGCCCCAGCCGCCTCGCCCCGCCCGTCACCAGCATGGATTTGCGCACGACGGGATTCTACCGCTATCCTATCCGCCATGCGCACCACAGCCTGGATCCTGACTCTGACGGCCCTGGCCCCCTTGGTGGCGGCCGAGCCCGAATCGCCGACCAAGCCCGAGAAGACCGACGCCGAGAAGAAGGCCGCCGCCGAGGCCGACGGCCTCTACGATTTCCTGCGCTCGGTCGGCACGCCCAAGAAGGATGCCAACAAGGCCTCCAACGCCTATGAGAAGTTCCGCCTCAAGCCGGCCGGAGACCGCAAGAAGGAGATGACCGACCTCCGGCAACGCCGCCTGGAGCGGGACGCCGCCCATCGCACGAAAGAAGGGGCCCGCCTCCTGAAGAGCAAGGGGCTCACGCCCGGCCGGGGCTTCTGGAACAACGCCGAGAGTCTCGACAAGCTCCGCGTGGACATCCAGAACCTGGCCGAGAAGGATCCCCAGGAGTACGAGCGCCTGATGCAGGACCCCGACCGCCGGGCCAACATGCTGAAGCGCTACGGCTTCGGGGCCCCGGAGGACGTGAAGGCCCTGGAGCCCTTCGTCTTCGGGGACCTCCAGGCCTGGCAGGACGAGAGAGACATCGCGGCCGCCCTCAAGGCCCGCAAGCTTCCCGACGAGGACGTCCTCTGGGTGCTGAACGCCGTCCCGGACCTCGGGGATCTGGTCCGGGAGGCCAAGACCGGCGAGAAGAGTACCAAGAAATAGACATTGCTACGTCAACCATTCGCTGACGGGTAGTGAGGGTTTTCCCCTCAAGCACCCATCAGGAATCCTCTGATCCGCCGATTTGTTGTGTGGAATTCCCACATCACATTCCCCTATCCGACATGACATGAAGCGACACTCCAGAAAATGATGGAATCTTGGCCTAGGACAACTCCCCATGGCATCCCATGGCATTGGACTTGCGATAGCCATGAACATGAGAACCATCTTCTTATCTCTCATTGTGTTCCCCTGGGCCCTTCTGGCGGACACGGTGGTCCTGAACACCGGGGAGCGCATCGTCGGCAAGGTGGTCCCGTACGGGGATTTCCTCATCGTGGGGGGGAAGGCGGGCGGAGAGGCCCGTGTGCTGGACCGCATCCTGGTGGATACCGTGGAACCCAAGCCCGAGGTGGATCTGGAGGTCTTCCTCGACCTTCCCCCGGAAGGGGAGAACCCCAATTCCCCGAGCCCCGCCAACATCCGCTTCTACCGCACGCCGGAGGCCAAGGTCCGTCATCTGCTGGATCTCTCCACGAGGACCGTGGCGGACAGCAAGGACCCCGCCGGCACGGCGAAGCGGGCGCGCGAGGTGCTCAAGGCGATGAAGGGCAGGTCCGTCGAGGAGGAGCTGTTCGCCGCCGTGGTCCCCGTCTGCGACGCGCCACGGGTGAAGCTGGCTCTGGAGTGCCTGCAGGGGAGCGACCCCAAAGGGATGGAACGTCGCCTGGTGGAGGTTGCCCTCGCCGGGGGGCAGGACCTCTGCAAGGTCGCCGCGGAGGAGATGAAGCGACGCTACGGGAAGTGCCCGGCCGCAGTGCTGGGAGCCCTGTGCTCCCCGGAGAGCGGGGAAAAGAGCCTCCGTGCCGCGGCGGAGGTCGTCGGGGTGCTCCGCGACGAGGCGGGGATCGATGCCCTGGTGACCGCCCTCCACGCCCGCGGCGTGCGCAGGAACTCGGGCGGCCTGCCCCACATGGCCTATGTGAAGACCGTGAAAACCGAAGCCGACCCCGAGCGGCACGAAACCCGGACCCGGCATGAGATGGGCTGGGTGGACGAGGATTTCCAGTTCAAGGAGCCCGACGAGCGCATCCTCTGCCATCTGGTCGCGGTGCTGGAGGCCATTGCGGGCGAGCCGTTCAAGGACCTCAAGGACGTGGATGATTGGCGGAGGGAACGGCAGCAGGCGAAGGCGGAGAAGTGAGGACAATGCTCTTCCTGTGCCTGGTCGTCCTGCCCCTGGCCGTCCGTGCCGGGGAGGACGGGATCCTCTCCGATCCCAAGGCCTGGAGACAGTGGCCCGAAGCCATCCGCACGCTGTGGACGTCGGACCGGCCGGCCTTCGTGACATGCCTCGGGGGCAAGCATCCCCAGCACTCGGCCCTGGCTGCGGACGTCCTGGAACAGGTGGGGGAGGACGGGGCCCGTTGGGCCATCCAGCAGGGGCTGACTCATCCGAATCCCCGGGTGAGGGCCCAGTCGGCTTCCCTGCTCGGGCGGACCCGCGTCCGGGGAGTGGCCTCCAAGGTGGCGCTCCTCCTCAGCGACGAGAGCGAGGAGGTCCAGGAGATGGCAGCCCGGGCCCTCTCCCGCATCGGGACGGATGCCCAGGTCCCGGCGCTCGCCCAGGCCGCCCAGTCGGACAAGAGCCGGCAGGTGCGCAAGGCCGCCGCCCTGGCTCTGGCCTGGCTGGGGACGCGGGCTTCCGGAGAGGCCCTCATCGAGAAGATCTCCCTCGGGGACGGGGCCGACAAGAATGAGGCCCTGAAGGTCCTTACCGGCCAGGACGGGGACTCCCGGAGGGCCAGGGCGTGGTGGGAGGAGCACCGCCCGGCGTCCCTGTACACCGTGGACGAGGAGGCCTTCACGGGAGGAGGACGTCGACGTCCCGAACCGATCCGCTATCCGGGAAAGGACAAGCGCCGGGCGGAGCGAGCCCGTGTGCTCTACCTCTTCGACGTCTCGGGCAGCATCCCGAACTGCAAGACCCTCCAGAAAGAGCTGTACTCGACAACCCTCCGCGACCTCCCGAAGGACGTCTTCTTCGATGCCATCGCCTTTAGCCTGGCTCCCCGCGCCTGGAAGGGTTTCCTGGTCGCGGCGGAGATCCGCGCCAACCGCCGGGACGCGAGCGACTGGATCGCCGGCTACGACGGGATGTCCGGGACCACGCCGCTTTCCGACGCCATCCGCCTGGCGTTGACGAACTACGACGTGGACGAGGTGGTCATCTTCACGGACGGGGGAGGCAACATCGGGGCTGCGGGCAAGGACATGTTCGACTATGTACAGGCCTACAACGTCTGCCGCCGCGTCCGGCTGCGGGCCATCCCGGTCGGGAATGCCAACATCCGCCTCGAGGGCGGCGTGTCGTCGGGATACGCCCTGGCCCGCCTGGTGCTGGAGAGCGGGGGGAGCCAGACCGCCTCCGTTCCAGGATTTGCCCCACGGAAAACGTCGAAACGGGATCCTTGACCGGGAACCCCCATGAAAGCACCGCCGCTCTTTCCCGTATTCCTCCTTCTGACAAGCATTCTCGCCTCTCCCCCTCAGGATCCCAAGGAGGTCGATCCGGACCGCAGGAAATCGGAGCGGGCCGTGAAGGGTATCTTGGACCCGGCGTTGCAACAGCAGGTCGACCGGGCGATTGCGACCGCCAAGAAGTACCTTCTGTCGTTGAGGAGCCTGAAGGAAGCCAAGCCCATCCCCAACTCCCTTACAGAGGAGCTCCGTAGCGAGGCCAGGAGGCTGCGGAAGGAATCTCAAGGCTACACCAACGGAAAGCAGAAGAAAGAGGCGGAGCGAAAAGCCCAGGCTCTCCTCCGTTGCGCCGAGGCGCTGGAGGCCGGCAGGGCGCCCGAGGAAGACGACAGGAAATTCCTGAAGATCCCCGCAGCCACCCCGCCACCCTCCTCGATCTCGCCGTTCGGCCCCGGGGGAGAGGCCCTGGTGGGCCTGGCCTTGATTCAGTCGGGTGTCCCGCCCTCGGATCCTGTGGTCACGGAGATCTGGAAAAGACAGGCCGGGAAACCTATCGTGGACTCACCGGACTCCACCTACACGGCTGCGGTCCAGCTCATGTTCGCGGATGTCATGATGCACGCCCCCTGCGGGGAGGCCTGGCCTTCCCCCGATTCCAAAAAGGCGGTCCTGGACTGGATCCGCCAAAGGGCCGAGGCGCTAGCTTCGGGTTGTGATGGAGGGGCCTGGACCTACACCTGGGGGAAGGCAGCCGTAAGAGGCTATGCCGTGGAGGAGGAATGGGCGATCGACTCCAAACCCCTGTTGGAGGCATCGGTGCCCCAAGGGCCCTATGACTTCTCAAACTCCCAATACGCCATCCTCGGCCTCAAGGCCGCGGCGCTTTGTGGGATCCGACCAGAGGGCTCCGAACGGATGTGGCGGATCGTCCTCCAGCAATTCCTCACGGCACAGGAACACGAAGGACCTGGAGTGGAGCTTCGTATCGCTCCCGAGAAGGCACGCCCGGGTTCCCTGAAATCCTACGAGCACGGTTGGGAGAACGTCGAGTCCGGGGACCGGCAACGCAAGGCCTGGGCCAGGGGGTGGGGTTATGTCCGCAGTGGGATGCCGACGACCCACACGATGACGGCGGCGGGCCTCACGGCCCTGCTGGTCGCCCGTTCGGAACTCCGTCTCACACCTGTGGAGAGCGAGCGAGTGGACGAGGCGGTCCGTGACGGCCTGGCCTGGATGCAGCTTCGTTGGGAGGGCAACGGGCTCTCGGGGCGCGGCGGCGCGGCCGGCGGGGGCGACCTGGGTGGTGTGGTGAACAGCTATCTAGTCTATGGGCTGGAACGGATGGGGGTGCTGGGAGCGATACGAAAAATCGGTGGCCACGACTGGTACGCCGAAGGTGCCAAGCGCCTCGTGGAGACGCAGGGAACGGATGGCTCCTGGAACGCCGACGCTCCAGGAGGGTACGGACCCGAGATCGACACGGCGTTCTGCCTACTTTTCCTTTGCAGGGGAACCCGGGAGGAGTTCGGCAAGCCGTCCTACGAAGTGGGGGAGTTTAAGGGCACTCCCACACCTTGAGCGACCGAAGCCTAGCGGCGTTCCGGAGGGGTTTGTAGGTCGAGACTGAGATCCACCGCCCCGATCGGCTGGCGCCCCGCGAAGCCGGACTGGAGGTCGTGCCAGTGGGCCAGCTCCTCCTCGCCGTGCTTCCAGCAGAGGTAGACGGTCTCGTCGCCCCGCTTCCAGTAGAAGTCGATGAGGCCGGAGACGGGATCCTTGAGCTCCACGCCCAGCTCGTCGAGCTCGGCGGCGTACTTGCGCAGGCGGGTCTGGAGCTGCTCCAGGGCCTCGTCGTCGGCCGGGCTCTCGAGACGGTTCATCTCCCCGGCCGTGCGCACGATGTCGGCCACGATGCGCCGCACCAGGGGGAGGGTCCTGCGGGCGCCTTCGACCGTGTAGAGGCGGGGGGTCAGCATGGCAGGAGGATACACGAATCCGTATGATCCGCGCATGAGCGTCGTCCTGGTCAACGCCTTCACCCAGCCCTTCAACAACGCCATCGCCACGGCCCGCACCTGCTACTCCTCCAAGGTCATCACCGCCGAGGACGTGGACAAGGACGAGAAGTCCCGCCTCCTGAGGGACAGCATCGCCAAGAGCACCTACGAGGCCGGCCACCACACCACCCTCCAGCACGCCACCTTCCAGTTCGTCCTGGAGAAGGTCTCGCGGCAGTTCCTCTGGTCCTTCCTGCACAGCCATCCCTTCTACAACTCCGAGCAGGTCAGCCAGCGCTATGTGGCGGTGAAGCCGGACCAGGTCCTGACCCCGCCGTTGGAGGGGAAGCTCCGGGAGCAGTACGCCGAGGCCGTCTCCTTCCTCATGCAGGCCTACGAGCGCCTGGTGGAGGAGGTCTCCCCGACGGTGACCTCGGAATACGGGAAACTCTTCAGGAATCGGCGGCCCGAAAAGGAAAAGAAATGGACCCTGGTCATCCGGCGCAAGGCCCAGGAGGCCGCCCGCTACGTCCTGCCCGTGGCCGTCCACGCCCACCTCTATCACACGATCAGCGGCATCACCCTGCACCGCTACCACAGGCTCTGCGGCCAGTTCGACGTGCCGGAGGAGACCCGGGCCGTCGTGAACGCCATGGTGGAGGCGGTGAACGCCTTCGACCCGCTCTTCTTCCGCACGATCGAGGACGAGATGCCGATCGAGGAGACCCTGGAATACCGCATGCTCCAGGACCAGGCTCCGACGGGCTCCAGGGCCTTCCTGGACGAGTTCGACGCCTCGCTGGACGGCAAGGTCTCCAAGCTGACCGACTGGAAGGCGAATGCCGAGGCCGTCCTGGCGGATTCGGTCCGCGGCGTCCTCGGCCTCACCCGGGCCCAGATGACGGACGACGACGCCATCGACGCCGTGATGAACCCGGCCAGGAACCCCTACCTCTCGGAATCCCTGAACCTCAACACGATGGCCAAGCTGCCGAGGGTGATGTCCCATCCCCACTTCAGCTTCAAGAAACGCATCTCCCATACCGCGGACTCCCAGGACCAGCGCCACCGCATGGTCCCCGGATCCCGCCCCGTTCTGGCCCGGCACTTCCTGCCCGACCGACCGGATTACATCGTGCCCAGCCTCATCGCCGCCTGCCCCCAGGCCTTGGCCGACTACCATGGGGTCATGAAGGGACTCTGGGAACGGATGGCCCGGATGCTGGAAGGGGGGGCCTCCCTGGAGCACATCCTCTACCTCCTGCCGAACGCCTTCCCCATCCGCTTCGAGGAGAGCGGGGACCTCCTGCACCACCACCACAAGTGGGTGCACCGGCTCTGCTACACGGCCCAGGAGGAGATCTGGCAGGCCTGCCGCGACGAGGTGATGCAGGTGAAAGCGCGCTTCCCCCGCCTGGCCAGGCACCTCCTGCCGCCCTGCAACCTGCGCAAGGACGCCGGGGTGACGCCCTACTGCCCGGAGGGGGACCGGTACTGTGGGGTGCCGGTCTGGAAGCTTCCGATTGAGAAATATGAGAGGGTTATTTAGACTTCCCTCCGCCGTGTCCTCCACCGTCATCCCCGCCTGCTCCCCCAAGACCGCCTTCTGGCTGAAGCGCCTCCACTCCGTCACAGGGCTCCTGCCCCTGGGCGGCTTCATCCTGGAGCACCTCTACTCCAACTCCGCCATCCTGAGGGGCCCGGAGGCCTATGCCGAGGTCATCACCGGCCTGTGGAAGGTCCCCTATATCGCCCTCCTGGAAGTGGGGATGATCTTCCTCCCCCTCGCCTTCCATCTGGTCGTCGGGCTCTACCTCTGGTACCAGTCCAAGCGCAACTACCCCCAGTACCGCGAGGAGCGCAACCTTTTCTTCGTCCTCCAGCGCTGGACGGGGGTCTACCTGGCCCTCTTCGTGGTCGTCCACCTGATGGAGACCCGATTCGCCGGGATCAAGCAGGCCGCCGGCTTCTTCCCCCACATGAAGAAGGAGATGTCCGAGCCCCTGAACTTCATCTTCTACCTGGGCGGGATGGGGGCCATCTCCTTCCACTTCGCCAACGGGATCTGGCTGGGCCTGGTGCGCTGGGGCGTGCTCATCGGCCCCAAGGCCCAGAGGCTCGCCGGTCGCGCCTGCGCCGGCTTCGGCATCGTCTTCTTCCTGGCCTGGGTGAACGTGCTCTGCGGCCTCCTGGGGCACGGGATCCAGTTCGGGCTGGGGGGGGACTAGCATGGCCCAGGCGAAGGGCGGCGACCCGGTGGTCGTGGTGGGTGGGGGGCTCGCGGGCCTCATGACCACCATCAAGATCTGCGAGATGGGCGTGCCCGTGAAGCTCTTCTCCTACGTCCCGGTCAAGCGCTCCCACTCGGTCTGCGCCCAGGGCGGTATCAACGCCGCCGTGAACACCCGCGGCGAGGGGGATTCCCCGGAGATCCATTTCCTGGAGACCGTCAAGGGCGGGGACTTCCTGGGCGACCAGCCCCTGATCCGCGGCATGTGCCACGCCGCCCCCGGCATCATCCACCTCATGGACCGCATGGGCGTTCCCTTCTCCCGCACCGTGGAGGGCCACCTGGACTTCCGCGGCTTCGGCGGCACCCTCTTCCACCGCACCGCCCACGCCGGCGCCACCACCGGCCAGCAGCTCCTCTACGCCCTGGACGAGCAGGTCCGGCGCTTCGAGGCGAAGGGCCTGGTCGAGAAGTTCGAGATGTGGGAGTTCCTTGGGCTGGTGAAAGACGAAAGCGGGCTGGTCCGCGGCATCGTGGCCATGGACCTGCGCGACCTCAAGCCCAAGGCCTTCCGCGCCGACGCCGTCTTCCTCGCCACGGGGGGGATCGGCCTCATCTATGGCAAGTCGACCAACTCCGTCGTCTGCAACGGCTCGGCCGCCGGGGCGGCCTACCGCCAGGGCGCCCGCTTCGCCAACGGGGAGTTCATCCAGATCCATCCGACCGCCATCCCGGGCGAGGACAAACTCCGCCTGATCTCGGAATCGGTCCGCGCCGAGGGCGGCCGCCTCTGGGTGCCCGGGGATTCGAACAAGCAGTACAAGGCCGAGGATGGGACGATGAAGCCTTGCGGGAAGACCGGCGAGAACTGGTACTTCTGCGAGGAATGGTACCCCAAGTACGGCAACCTCATGCCGCGGGACATCGTCTCCCGCGCCATCCACCGCATCGTGCACGAGCTGGGCATGGGCCTGGACGGAAAGGAGGCGGTCTACCTCGACATCCGCCACGTCCCGCCCGACCGCCAGAAGGAGTTGGAAGGCGTCCTCGACATCTACCGCAAGTTCATGGGCGAGGACCCCCGCAAGGTCCCCATGAAGATCTACCCCGCCATGCACTACTCGATGGGGGGGCTCTGGGCCGGCTATACCCGGACCGCCGACGGCTTCGTGGACGCCAACGCGACCAACAACCAGATGTCCAACCTCCCCGGGCTCTTCATCGTGGGCGAGGCGGACCACCAGTACCACGGGGCCAACCGCCTGGGCGCCAACTCCCTGCTCTCCTGCATCTATGCGGGGATGATCGGGGGCCCCAGCGCCGTGCGCTACGCGCGGGGCCTGGCGAAGAAGGCCGCCGACCTGCCGGCCTCCCTGTTCGACGCGGAGGAGAAGCGCTGGACGGAGCGCCTGGAGACCCTGAAGAAGATGTCCGGCCCGGAGAACCCCTACCGCCTCCACCAGGAGCTGGCCGAGACCATGAGCACCTATGTCGGCATCGCCCGGGACAATCCCGGCCTGGCCGCCGCCGAGGCCAAGATCCGGGACTATGCGGCCCGCTGGAGCCGTTGCGGGGTGCCGGACACCGCCGCCGGACCCAACCAGTCCCTGGCCTTCATGAACCAGCTCGACAACATGCTGGACCTGGCCCGCATCGTGGTAGCGGGGGCCCTGGCCCGCAACGAGAGCCGCGGGGCCCACTACAAGCCGGAGTTCCCGAAGCGGGACGACGCGAACTGGCTCAAGACCACGATCGCCGACTGGACCCCGGACGGGCCGAAGCTGTCCTACGAGAAGGTCGACATCTCCATCCTCCCGCCCGTCGCGCGGTCCTACACCTAAGGCCACAGAGGAGAGCTGACCATGGCCCTGGACCTCGTCCTCAAGATCAAGCGCCAGGCGGCTCCCGGCCAGGAGCCCACGTGGGAGAGCTTCACCGTGAAGGCCGTGCCGGGCATGAACCTGATCTCCGCCCTGATGCAGATCCAGAAGAACCCCGTGAACATCCGCGGCGAGAAGACCTCGCCCGTGAACTGGGACATGAACTGCCTGGAGGAGGTCTGCGGGGCCTGCTCCATGGTGATCAACGGGCGCGTGCGCCAGGCCTGCTCGGCCCTGGTGGAGACCCTCGAACAGCCCATCACCATCGAGCCCATGAGCAA
>JAHFOU010000046.1:10132-11060 GCA_023261525.1 Planctomycetota bacterium
CGGATGTTCGAGAGCCTCAAGAAGGCCCAGTGCTGGATCCCCCTGGACGGCACCTGGGAGCAGGGCTCCGGTCCCATCCAGGCCCCGCCCGCCCAGGAGACGGCCTACAAGCTCTCCGAGTGCATGACCTGCGGCTGCTGCCTGGAGGCCTGCCCCAACGTCAACGGCAAGAACCCCTTCATGGGCCCAGCCGTCATCTCCCAGGTCCGCCTCTTCAACATGCACCCCACGGGCCGTTTCCAGGCTCCCGAGCGCCTGGAGGCCCTGATGGGGGAGGGCGGCATCCACGAGTGCGGCAACGCCCAGAACTGCGCGGCCGTCTGCCCCAAGGGCATCCCGCTGACGACCTCCATCGCCGAGATGAACCGCGACGTCCTCGTGCATGCGGTGAAGACCCGGCTCGGGCTCTAGCCCGATGCCCGCCGAGCCCCTGATCCTCCTGGCCGACGACGACCAGGACATGACCGAGGTCCTCGCCCAGCGCCTGAGGGCGGACGGCTTCCGGGTGGAGGTGGCCCACGACGGCCTGGCGGCCCTGAAGGCCATGGAGGCCGAGCCTCCGGCCCTGGCCTTCCTGGACCTGAACATGCCCGGCCTGGACGGCATCGCCCTCTGCGAGCGGATCCGCAAGGCCCCCTGGGGCCAGGGCATCCCCCTGCTCCTCTTGACCTCCGTCGACCAGGAGACCGCCGCCGCCCGCGCGCTGCGCGCCGGGGCCACGGGCTACCTCCTGAAGCCGCCCCGCTACGAGACCCTCCGCTCGGAGGTCTGGCGCCACCTGCGCCAGGCGGAAGCCCCCGCCACGGTGCCGGAAGGGGAGATCTCGCCCCAGCTGGCCGACCTCCTCGAGGCGGTCGGGCAGCTTCCGGCCATGCCCCTCATCACCCACAAGCTCCTGGAGGTCCTGCACAGCCCCGCGGCGGGTGCG
>JAHFOU010000349.1 GCA_023261525.1 Planctomycetota bacterium
AAGGCCGAGCGCAAGACCAAGGAGGAGCTCGGCGCCCTGGACCGCGCGGTCCTGGATCTCGCGTCGAGGGGGATGGCCCTGAGGGACCTGGCTTCCCATTTGAGGGTCCTGCCTTCCGGCACGGCCCGCTGGCTGGCCATGGGGGAGGCCCCGGCCGGACGCGGGGCGACTCCGGACGCCGTCATCCGGGCCAACAACGCCTTTGCCGCCCTGGCCCAGACCTGGGGACGTCGGGATGCGCCGTCGGTCTCCGTCGCGATGAGGGAATGGGCCACCGCTTGCGGGGAGGCCACCGTCTCCGAGCGCGCCGAGCTGGCGGGGAAGATCGCCCTGGAAAGGGACTACTACCGCCTCCAGCCCTTCCGCTGGGCCCTGGGGCTCTACTTCCTGGCCCTGCTGGCCCACCTGGGCGCCTGGGCGGCCTCCAAGCCCGGGTTGAGGCGGGCCGGGGCCTGGCTCATGATCCTGGGTTTCGCCCTGCACGGAGGCGGCATCGCGGCGCGCGTCCTCCTGGCCGGCCGTCCCCCGGTGTCCAACATGTACGAGGTCATCCTCTACGTGTCCTGGGCGGTGGTCGCGGCCTCCTTCGCCACGGAGGCCGTCCTCAGGCTGGACGTCACCCAGGCCCCGGCCTGCGCCATGGCCTGCGTGGGCCTGGTGGCTCCTGCCGTATTCCCCTTCTTGGAAGGCGTGATGGGCCAGCCCCTGCCCCTGGATCCCCACATCGCCCAGGTCCAGGCCGTCCTGAACAACTCCTACTGGCTCACCGTCCACGTCTGCACCATCACCACGTCCTACGCCATCCTCTTCCTGGGCTTCGCCACGGGGATCGCCTTCCTCCTGACGCGCAACGAGGCGGCGGACCGGGCGGCCTACCGCATCAACCAGCTCGGCTTCCTCTTCCTGACGGCCGGGGTCCTCACGGGGGCCTGGTGGGCGAACGCATCCTGGGGCCGCTACTGGGGCTGGGACCCCAAGGAGACCGGGGCCTTCGTGACCTGGTGCCTGTACGCGGCGTATCTCCACCTCAGGCGCTTCAGGATCCTGGAGGCCCGGGGGGCGGCCTGGCTGACGGGGGCGGGCTTCTTCGCCATCCTCTTCACCATGATCGTGGTGGGCTACTTCCTGCCCGGGCTGCACAGCTATGCGTAGGGGGAGGATCTGCGGTAGAATGGCGGCAGGAGGAGAGATCCCATGACCGAGCCGACCCCCTTCGTCCAGCCCGAGATCCCTTCCGCCGCCGCGGCGACCCACTTCCACCGCGACCAGACCGTGGGCGAGGCCATGCGCCTGCATCCGGCCGTCTCCGAGGTCTTCGCCGCCTTCCACCTGGGGGGATGCTCCCACTGCGGGATCAGCGAGCAGGAGACCATCGGCCAGATCGCCATGGGCTATGGGATCGACGAGGCCATGCTCCTGGGGGCCCTCGAGGACCTCTTCAAGGCCACCTAGTGGTCCTCGGCCTCGACATCGACGCCCGTCAGGCGGCCTATCCCGGCCTCCACCTCTTCGACCTCAAGGACGGCATCCTCTACGGCCCCATCCCCAGCCGCCGCCTGGGCCTTTCCCTCGGCATCAACTTCCTTCCCTATGGCAACAAGACCTGCAGTTGGGACTGCCTCTACTGCCAGTGCGGATGGACCGGGAAGGAGGGCAGTCCCGCCGCGGCCGATCCGGCCCGCTTCCCCACGGTCGCGGAGCTTTCCGCCGCCTTCGAGGAGGGTTTCCCGGCCCTGGCCAAGGCCGGCCAGTCTCCCGACACCCTGACCCTCTCGGGGAATGGCGAGCCCACCCTGCATCCCCGCTTCGGCGAGGCCGTGGACGCCCTGATCCGTTCCCGGGACCGCCACCTGCCGAAGGCCAAGATCTCCATCCTGTCGAACGCGGAGAGGGCCGCCGAGCCCGAGGTCCGCGCCGCCCTGATGCGCCTGGACGCCCGGTGCATGAAGCTGGACGCGGGGGACGCGGCCACCACCGAAAGGCTGGACAGGCCCCTGACGCCTTTCGACCTGGACCGCCATGTGGCCGCCCTCGCGGCCCTGAGGCCGGTCCTGATCCAGTCCTTCTTCGTCGCGGGGGCCCTGGACAACACCGGGCCCGGCCTCGTCGCCCCCTGGTTGGATTGCCTGGGGAAGATCGCCCCTGAGGAGGTCCACCTCTATTCCCTGGACCGGGTGCCTCCGGCTAAGGGCCTTCAGGCCGTGCCGAAGGCGGTCCTGGAAGGGATCGCCGGCCGGGTCCGCGCGCGCGGCATCCCCGCCCGCGTGTTCGCCTAGGGCTTCTCCAGCCGTTTCAGGGCTTCCTTCGCCTCGACGGTGACCGGGGCCTCGGGGGCGCCCGCGGCCAGACGTTCCAGGATCTCCCGGGCCCCCGGCGTCCCGATGGCCTCCAGGACCTGGACGCAGCGCAGGGTCCTCAGGATCTCCGCCGGGTATTCCCGGGCCGTCTCCAGGCCTTCGAGCAGGGCATTGGCCCGCGTGCGGACCTCGGGGGAGGCGCTCTCCTGGGCCGCCTTGCGCAGGGCGGGGGCGGCCAGGGCACCCATGGCCGCCAGGGCCTTGGAGGCGGCCTCGCGGACCTGGAAGTCGTTGTCATCCAGCTGGACGATGCGCTTGGCGATCTCGGCCTCGTCGGCCCGGGTGGGCTGGAGGCGGTCCTTCATCAGGGCCACGGAGGCCTCGGGGCAGGAGATCAGCCGGCGGACGGCGTCGAAGGCCTCCTTTTCGAGGAGCTGGGTCCAAAGGGCCTCCATCTCCTTGGCGTCGGGAGGCTTCGGAGGCATGTCCTTGGGCACCGGGGGATCCTCGGCCAGGCAGGCGAGGGCGGGCAGGAGCAGGAGGGAAGCCAGGAGGCGGCGCATGGGAGGAATCCTACAGGACCTCCAGCGCGGCATCCAGGCTGTCCGGGGCGTCCGAGTAGGTGAGCAGCCTGGGCCAGGAGGCCGGGAGGTCCTTCGCGGGATAGGGGGAGCCTGCCAGCAGGGCCACGGTGTTCTCCG
>JAHFOU010000350.1 GCA_023261525.1 Planctomycetota bacterium
TGCGTCCTGCTCGGCGCCCTGACGGCGATGGGGAACGCCTCGCTCACCCTGACCCATCCGGTCCTGGGGGTCCTGGAGATCCCCCTGGACCGCTGTGCCGCGCTCGACGTGCTCTCCGGGCGCGTCGCCTCCCTCTCGGACCTGACGCCCGCCGAGGTGAAGGAGAGGCCCTACCTGTACGACGCCTCCCGGGATCCCGCCGAGGCCGTGCTCTTCCACTGGCGCCGCGACCGCCAGGTGGCCGACGGCCGTCCGCTCCAGATCCGGGGCCGCAGCTACGCCAGGGGCCTGGGCGTCCACGCCCACTCCTCGCTCTCCTGGGACCTGGGCGGGACCTTCGTCCGCTTCCGCGCCGACATCGGCATCGACGACAGCGCGCGGGGGGGAGGGGACGCGGTGGCCTCGGTCCTGCTGGACGGCCAGGAGCGCTTCCGCCTGCGCATCACGGGCAAGGACGCGCCCGGACACGTGGACCTGGACTGCCGGGGCGCCAAGCGGCTGACCCTGGTCGTGGACTTCGGGGAGGACAGGGAGATCCTGGACAGGGCCGCCTGGGCGGACCCCGTCCTGGTCAAGGAGGCACAGGGACGATGAAGACGCACTGGATGTTCGTGGGGGCCGCCCTCCTGGGCCTGGCCCAGGCCCCGGCGGAGGACGCCAAGCGGGAGGATGCGACCCCCACCCGCCTCGTCTTCCGGGCCTCGGACGGCCTGGAGATGAGCGGCCTCTACTGGGCCCCTGCCGCGCGCAAGGCCCCGGGGCTCCTCCTGCTCCACCACCTCGGCCACAACGCCTGGGCCTGGGACGAGTTCGCCCGCCGCCTGCGCGCGGAGGGCTACGCGGTCCTGGCCGTGAACCTGAGGGGGCATCCCGAAGCCGCCACCCGCAAGGCCGGGGGGATGAACTGGCTCCGCTTCGAGCTCCCGGATTTCCAGGGCATGGCCAAGGACGTGGACGCCGCCCGGGCCTGCCTGGGCGCCCAGCGCGAGGTCGATCCCACCCACCTGGGACTGGTCGGGGAGCAGTTCGGCGCCAACCTCGCCCTGGCGGGGGGGACCGCGGAGCCCTTCCGCACGGCCGTCCTCCTGAGCCCGGCCCTAAACGAGCGGGGCCTGAAGGGCCCGGAGGCCCTGGCCGCCTTCGGCGACCGCCCCTGCCTGGCCGCCGCCAGCACGGACGATCCCCAGGGGTCCGAGGTCCTGGAGGCCCTCAAAGCCTCGGCCAAGGGCCGTTTCGAGATGCTCCTCCTGCCCTCCGACGCGAGCCCGCGCGACTACGGGGCCCTCATGCTCACGGACCCGGCCAAGAAGGACCTGGGCGACCGCATCGTGGCCTTCCTGAAGGAGACCCTGGCGCCGGGCGAGTCCAGGCCTTGAGCCAGCCGGCCACGGCCGGAGAAGGCGGCTTCCTGGGCCTCCCGGCCCGCCATACGACGGCGGCCAAATCCCGCTTCGTCATCGTCCCCGGCGGCTACGAGGAGACCACCACCTACGTGAAGGGCACCTCGCGGGGCCCCGAGGCCATCGTGGCGGCCTCTCAGCAGGTGGAGCTGTACGACGAGGAGCTCTCGAACGAGCCCTGGAAGCTGGGCGTGCACACGGCGCCGGCCTTCGCCTTCCCGAAGAAGGATCCCGAGGGCGCCATGCGCACGATGGACCGGGCGGTCGCCCCCTGGCTCAAGAAGGGCAGGCGCGTGGTCATGCTGGGGGGGGAGCATTCCATCACCCTGGGCGCCGTGCGCGCGGCGAAGCGCCAGTACAAGGACCTCTCCGTCCTCCACATCGACGCCCACGCCGACCTGCGCCAGTCCTACCACGGCTCCATCCACAACCACGCCTGCATCGGGGCCCGCATCGTGGACCTGGGATGTCCCTTGGTCCAGGTGGGCATCCGCAACCTGACCGCGCCGGAGCACCGGATGATCCGCGCCGGCAAGGTGAAGACGTACTTCGACGTGCAGACGCCCCGCCCCAGGCCCTGGTCCGAGGTCGTCAGCCACCTCTCGCCCCACGTGTACTTCACGGTGGACCTGGATGGCATCACGCCGGCCCTCATGCCGGCGGTGGGCACCCCGGAGCCGGGGGGCTTGGACTGGGAGGACCTGCTGGGCCTGATGCGGGCCCTGTTCGCGTCGCGGGAGGTGGTGGCCATGGACGTGATGGAGCTCTGCCCCATCCCCGGCCAGATCCTCTCGGACTTCGTGGCCGCCAAGCTGATCTACAAGGCGATGGGCTACTGGGGGAGGGCGGACGGCCGCAACGGCTGACGCCTGCTCGGGTGGAACTGGCGGCCCTGATCGCCCGGGATCCTCAGGCTTGGAAGAGCTTCCTGGAGGAGTACGGGGGGCAGATCGAGCAGGCCTGCCGACGGGCCCTGAGGACCTCGGGGCGCCGGCCGGACGAGGCCGCCCTGGCCGACGCCTGCGCGGAGGTCATCCGCATCCTCCTGGACGACGACTGCCGCCTGTTGCGCCAGCATCGCCCCGGGGCCCGCCTGGGGGCCTACCTGAACGTGATCGCCTTCTCCCGCACCCTGAACGGCCTCCGCCAACGGAAGGCCCTGCCCTGGCTCCCGGAGCGCTTCGCTCAAGCGGCCGACGAGCCCCTGCGTATGCTGGAGCGCTCCCAGCGCCTGCAGGAGGCCATGAACGCCCTGCCGCCCCGGGACGCCGAACTGCTCCGCCTGTTTCATCTGGAAGACCTCGGCTATGCGGAGATCGCCCTCAGGACGGGGGAACCCGCGGACCAGGTGGGCACCCTCCTGGCCAGGGCCCGCCAGAAGCTCCGCAAGGCCCTCGGGGATGATTTCCTGGAATCCGTGTGATATGGTGAAGGCCATGCGCAACCCCATCCTCGCGGGCTCCCTCCTGGCCTGTGCCGCCTGGGCCCAGGCCGCCACGGAAGCCCCGTTGCCGAAGCGCGGCCCGGAGATCCCCCCGCTCGCCTCCATCCCCAGGGTCAAGGAGGGG
>JAHFOU010000351.1:0-724 GCA_023261525.1 Planctomycetota bacterium
CCTCGTCCGGGCGGGCCGGGAGCTCGCGGGGCAGCGCCCGGCAGGTGCCTGCATGGGAGTTGGCGGTCTCCGCAGCCTTTACCAGCGAGTAGCGGATGTGCAAGTCGTGGCACTTGGTGCGGGTGCTCAGGAAGTGACAGCCCAGGCAGGCAACCAGGTAGTAGGCCGTGCCGTAGGGGTCCTGACTGGTGCGGGCGACGAGGACGACGGCGTGGGCCTGGTTGTAGTACCGCTCGACGACGGGGAGACCCTCGGGCGTCCACGTCTCGCCGATCTCCGGCCACGCCCTCGGCACGGGGTCTTCCTCCGGTACTGCGGGTGCGGCGGGCCTGCGGGTGAACAGGTCGATGAGTGCCACGGGCTGGGCTCCTTCGTGTTCGGGCGGGCGAGGGTGCGCGGGCAGTGCTGCGCCCCGTCGGCAGAGGGACCGTCGACGGGACGGCGAAGGGGTGAGGCGTGCGGCCGGGCGGCCAGTCCGGTCCTCGCCGGTCCCGAAGGCGGGGTGGGCGAGGGCCAGGCAGTGCGTCAGGTCAGCGGCGGTGGGTTGTGCTGCGGGGGTGTGGGGTGGGGCAGTGCGGACGGGAACGGCGCGCCCCCGGGTGGGGGGCGCGCCGTGGTGGGGCAGCGGTCAGGCGGGCTCTTCGCTGGTCTCGTCCGGCCGGGGGCCCAGGGCCACCTTCGAGGTTTTTCCTTCCTTGATCCGGTGGATCTGGCCCTTCTTCTC
>JAHFOU010000351.1:734-2957 GCA_023261525.1 Planctomycetota bacterium
CTCCAGCTTGTTCAGGACGTTCGCGAAGGTCGACTCCGCGACTCCGCTGGCGGTCTGCAGCTGGCCCCGCTCCACGTAGTCGATGTCCTCGTGGTCGATCTCGTCGCCCTGGTCGATCATGTCGATGTACATGGGGTCGGACTCGTCGCGGAGGGCGGCCAGGACCTTCTCCTCCGAGGTGAGCTCCTTGGCTTTCGGGAGGTCGACACCGGGGAACGACATCCCGGCTTCGCCGGTGCCGCCTTCGGCGTCCTTCTCCTCGAAGCCGGGGATGGGCGTCATGGCCAGCTCCTCCATGCGGCCCTGGTCGCCCCACCAGGGCACGTCGACCGGGGCCATGATGTTTTCCGGCCTGATGTGCTCGGTGGCGTCTTCCAGGGTGTCGATGCGCATCATGCCCGCGCGGCCGCCCGGGGCTGCGACGTAGCCGAGGCCGAAGGTGCGGCGGGGGTCGGACTCCGCGATGGTCGGGTCGTAGACCAGCGCGTCGTCCTCCTCCACCCAGACGGGCGGGATGAGGGAGGGGTCCAGGCCGTCGAAGCCGGGGGGAAGGTCCCCGAGGTTCACCTGGTCGCTGTCGGTGCGCAGGATGATCCAGGTCCCGCCGGCGATGAGGTTGGCGCGGATGGCCTGTTCGCCGCCCAGCTGGTCCAGGTTGACGGTCTGGTTGATCAGGACCCAGGGCATGCCCATGGAGCGGGTCAGGGAGGCACCGTCCTTGACGATCTTGATGGCCTCCTTGCGGTTCTCCGCTCCCGGGGCGAGCATCTGGGCGGCCTCATCCAGGATCGTGGCGCAGTAGGGCCGCATCGCGGACGGCTCGAAGTTCTTCAGGTCGAGGCGGGCGGCTTCTTCGATCCGGTGCTGGAGGACCCACCAGGACAGCCGCATGGCGCCCAGGGCGCCGTACTTGGTCAGGCCGCTGTAGGCGGCCATCTTCGGGATCGCGGGGTTGGACGCGCCCTTGGGGTCGCCGTAGATCTGGGCCATCTTGTTGGCGTGGTAGGCCAGGCTGATCATCTGGCCCGTGCCGCCTTTGCCGGAGCCGGTGGTACCGGCGATCACGACGTGCAGGGCGCCCAGCTTCGGGTCGAACAGCTGGAGCTTCGCGGGGAAGCCGCTCACGATCTTCCCGATGTTGACCCAGCCGCCCGGAGTGGCCCTCAGAGAATCCAGGCCTTGGAATTCGTGGCCCGCCTCAAGCGGGTTGTGGTCCATGATCCGGATGATCGCGCGCCTGGGGTCGCGGCGTCCCGGCTCGTAGGAGACGAGGTCGATGGAGCGGCGCAGCGCTCCGGCCAGCTCCCCGAGGTTGACGACGCGGGGGAGTGCGTCCAGGTCGTCGTCGGCCACGACGCGCGCCACCTGGCCGCCGGTGTTCACGTCCTCACGGACCTCCTCCAGGTGGGTCTTCGGGAGAATCCGCGCCCGGACGCGCTTCCAGGCGCCCTGGAGGGTGGAGGGGTCCAGCTCCGGGCGCTGGATGTACCAGACGGTGATGAACGCCTCCCCGGAGTGCGCCCCGTACTTCATGTCGATCTGCTCGGGCGGGCGGCGGAAGAGGCTGGAGACGGACTCCTTCGTCACGTTCACGGAGTCGCCCAGGGCGGCGGTGACCCGTCCCTCCCAGCGGTCCGCGTAGATCACGACGTCGGAGAGGACCTGGTTGCGGTGGCGGCCGTTCTTCGGGTCGCTGATCACACGCCCCCAGGCCGCGATCATCTTGTCGGCCAGGGACACCGGGCCCGGGGTGCCGGTGTTGGCGGGGGCGGCCTGCCCGGTCGGCTGCGCCTGCTCCACCTCGATCTTCTGCCTGCCGAAGACGCGGCGCAGGCGCCACCCGGTGAAGACGACCGCGGCCCACCAGCCCAGCGACAGAATCCCCGGCACGGTGGTCGGCTCGAAGAAGCCGGCCATCAGCGCTTCGGACGCCTCGGCTCCGCCCAGCTGGCCCAGGGCCAGGCCCATGCCGGTGGTGATCGTGGAGATCCCCATGGTGTCGCGGTGCGCCCGCGCGATATCGATCCCGGGGAGCTGGTCCGCCCAGCGGCCCAGGCGGTTCATGTAGTTGGCACCGGCGAACGTCGCGCCCGCCAGGAACCCGGCTCCGGCGTAGGCCGCTGCGTTCGGGTCCAGGTAGGGGGCCAGGATGCCCACCCCGACGGGGAGGGCGATCTGGAGCGCCGCGGTGGCTCGCTCCGCAGGCTCCGCGTTCGGCAGGGT
>JAHFOU010000352.1 GCA_023261525.1 Planctomycetota bacterium
TCCCGATGGTGCCGCTGTAGTTGTTCGCCAGCTTCATGCGCACGGGGTAGGCCCCGGTCTCCAGCGCCAGGCCCCGCCCCCCGGTCCCACCCAAATGCAGGCGCTCGGCCGTACCCCCGGCCACGGCTTGGCGGGTGACCTGGGTGTAGGTCCCCGCGACCTCGGCCTCGAAGGTGGAGCTGAGTGGCACGATGGTGGTGGCGGTGTCCAGGTTGGCGAAGGCACCGACCACGGGATCGGGAGAGGCCGTCTCGCTCCGGTAGCTCAGGCCCAGGCTACGGTCCACGCCCAAACGGCGCACCGGAGGGAGACTGTGGTCCAGCTTGACGTTTCCGCCCTTGTAGTCGGCGAAGAACCCGGCCGGATCCCCGATCGCGGAAGACGCATCGCTGCGCTCGGTCGACGCGGTGGTTCCCATATTGCCGCCCTGCTGCCCGACGACGCGGATGCGGCGACCCCAGACTCCTCCGGACGAGAACCTCGCCCACTCCCCCTCGATGAACTGCCCGTCCACCGAGACCGTGGCCAGAGGGCCCGGAACCCACTTCTGGTTCACGCGGTCCCAGAAGGCGATGGGGAACTGGGTCCCGGCGGGGAGCGGGGTTAGGAGCCGCATCCGCACGTGCACCGGGGCGTTGAAGACCACGGTGGGCTCGCCGAAGAAGGCCGCAATCAGGATATCGCCCTCGGGCGAAGGACCCGGCAGGTCCCTCTCCTGCGTGATCAGCGAGAGCGTGACATTGGCATCCTGGGGCAGGGCGCCCGGCGGGAAAGTGACGACGAGATCCCCGCCCCGGGCGGTGGCCACCCCCCCGGCGGCGGCCGTGATGGGCGTGGTGGACTCCACCGGCACCAGGTAGATGGGGGGTACGCCGGTTTCCCGGGTGGAGACCACCTCGACCGTGCGGTTCGCGTAATGATAGCTGGGCTTGGTCGCCTGCAGGAGCGCGGGGCCGGAGGCGGGCGCAGGGAAAACGTATTTCCCCTGGGCGTCCGTCAGGACGGAGCCGGGGACGTCCTTCAGGAAGACCTTGACCCCCTCCAGCGGGGCCTCGGTCGCGGCGTTGTAGACTGCGCCGACGATGTAGCCCGTCTGGGGCGTGATGGCCGGAAGCGTGGAAATCGTGAAGTGCCGGGTGGCTGTGGCGACGTTTCCAGCCTTATCGGCGACGGAGACGACCAGGGTGTGGGCCCCGTCCGCGAGGTCGGCGGAGGGTGTGAAGCTGAATCCCGTGGCGCTGACGGTGGCCTGGGCGGTCCTATCCACCGAGTCCAGGGTGATCTGGACGGAGGAGGCCAGGACCCCGGACAAGGCATCCGAGAAGGAGGCGGACATCGTGGGCCGGGCCGTATCGAGCACGGCTCCCTCAACCGGAAGGAGATTTATGATCTGGGGCGCGGTGCGGTCCACGATCACGCTGATCGGGGAGGAGAGTACGAAGAGGTTGGCATTGCGGTTTCCCTGGAAGGCCCGGGCCTGGAACGAATAGGTCCCCTCCACCAGGGCGGCGAGGTTCACCGTGAACGTGTGGGTGCCGGTCTTGATCGCCGGCTTATTGGCGAAGGTCTGGAGCAGGGCCCCGTTCTTCAGGAGATCGATGTCCTGCACGTTGCCCTGATCGGCACGGAAGGCGACGACGACGTCGAGGCTGGCCTGGCAAGTCACGAAACCATTGGCGGGGGACGTGATGCTGACCGTGATCGCAGGCGGGTTTGCCGCCAGGACGGAAGAGGCCAGGAGGGCCACGAATACCGACAGCCTGCGGCGCAGCGTCACACCCTCTCCACCGCCATCGCGACCGCCTCACCCCCGCCGAGACAAAGCCCGGCCAGGCCGCGGCGCTTTCCCAGGTCCTCCATCGCATGCAGAAGGGTGACCAGCACCCGCGCCCCCGAGGCCCCGATCGGATGCCCCAGCGCGATCGCCCCCCCGCGCACGTTGACCCGGCTGTTGTCCAAGCCCAGCCCCTTCGCATCCGCCAGCACCTGGGCCGCGAAGGCCTCGTTGTATTCGAACAAATCGACGTCGGAGAGCTTCCAGCCCGCCTTGGCCAGCACCTTCTCGGTGGCCGGGACCGGGGCGTAGAAGATCTCCTTGGGCTCCACGCCCGCAGAACCGTACGCGACGATCCGGGCCAGGGGCTTCTTCCCCAGCGCCTTCGCCTTCTCCGCCGAGCAGACGACCAGGGCCGCCGCTCCGTCGTTGATGGTCGAGGCGTTCCCGGCCGTCACCGCGCCGGAAGGATCGAAGGCCGGCTTGAGCTTGGCCAGCTTCTCCGCCGTCGAGTCGGCCCGAATCCCTTCATCGCGGGAGAACAGCTCTTTGGCTTGCACCGCCACGATCTCCCGGTCGAAGGCCCCGGCCGCCTGGGCCGTGGCCGCCCGCTTCTGGCTCTCCGCCGCATACGCGTCCATGTCGGCCCGGCTGACCCCGTGGGCCTTGGCGATGTGCTCCGCCGCCATCCCCATGTGCCAGTCGCAGAAGGGGCACCAGAGCCCGTCGTGCACCAGGCTGTCCACCAGTTTGGAATGCCCCAGGCGGGAGCCCGCGCGGGCCTCGGGCATCAGGTAGGGCGCGTTGGTCATGCTCTCCATGCCGCCCGCGACCACCAGGTCCGCATCCCCGCATTTGATCATCTGGGCCGCCAGCATCACGGCCTGGAGGCCGGAGCCGCAGACTTTATTCACGGTGAGACCACCGACAGAGGGTGGTAACCCACCCTTCATCCCCGCCTGGCGGGCCGGGTTCTGCCCCAGGCCGGCCGCGAGAACATTCCCCAGGATGCAGAGGTCGACGGACTTGGGATCGATGCCGGCCCGGGAGACGGCCGCCGAGACGGCAAAGCCCCCCAGCTGGGGCGCGGTGAAGCGTGCCAGGCTCCCCTGGAACCTCCCGATGGGCGTGCGGGCCGCGGAGATCAGGACCGCTTCACCCACGCGCCACCTCGTTC
>JAHFOU010000353.1 GCA_023261525.1 Planctomycetota bacterium
CCGTGGATCTTGTCCTCGCTCTGGGACTTGGCCGTCAGGAGCACGAAGAAGACCCCGCGCAGGGCGGGATCCGCCTTGAGGGCCTCGCAGAAGGCCACCCCGTCCATGCGCGGCATCATCCAGTCCGAGAGGACCAGGTCAGGCACGGAGGCGCGGGCGGCGTCCAGCCCCTCCTGCCCATCGGAGGCGGTGGAGACCTGGAGGCCGGCCTTCTTGAGCCCGGCGGCGATCAGGGTGCGGATGGCGGCGTCGTCCTCGACGACCAGGACGCGTCCGCCGCCGTCGGGGGTGGTCATGGGGCCGGGGATTCTAGGGCCCGCCTCAGGCGCAGGCAAGACTCGCAGGCGCCGCAGGGGGCCTTCCCTCCCTCGTAGCAGGGCCAGACGAGATCCAGGGGAAGGCCGAGGCGACGGGCCATCCGGACGATCTGGCGCTTGTCGAGACGGGCCGTGTAGGAGACGACGCGGACCCGGTTCGCCGTGGAGAAGCGGAAGGCCCCGGTCGCGGCCCGCCCGAAGGCGGCGCTATTGTCGGGGAAGGTGGCGGCCTCCTCGCGGTTGAAGCCGATCACGACCTGAGGGCACTTCAGGGATTCGGCGAAGGCCGCGGCGACGTTTAGGAAGACGCCGTTGCGGTTGGGGACCCAGACGGCTGCGGCGCTCCGGAGCGTCCGGCGCCGGTCGCTGAGCTGGCCGGTGGTGAACCGCGGCATCCTGCGGCGGCGGCAGACCAGGGCGGTGCCGGTGACCTCCCCCAGCCAGGGGAGGCGGACGAGCTTCCAGGGCACCCCGTAGCGCCGGGCCAGTCGCCGGGAGTACTCGGCCTCCCGCTTGGCCGCCCGCTGGCCGTAGTCGAAGGTCAGGGCCAGGCGCACGCCGCCCGGCCTGCGGCAGGCGGCCGCCAGGTTGACGGAGGAGTCCAGGCCGGCGGAAAGGCAGACGACGCGGGTCATCACTCCCCCGTATACCAAACCTTGGCACCTTGCGTCCCGCTTTCCCCAGGGATAGAGTGAACTCCGTGCCCCCTCCTCCCAAGCCCCAGGGCATGAGCTTCCCCGTCGCCCTGCTCTGCGCGTGTTTCCTCCTTCTCATGGGAGGAACGGCAACAGCTGCGCTCTGGCCATCCAACCCCAAGACGGCCCTCCCCGAGGTTCTCCTGCTGTACCTGGTCGGCGTCGTCCCCCTCTGGTTCTCTCTGGTTCTTTGGAAGTACATCCTCTTCCATCGCCAGCAGGGCCGAGTGCACTTTCCAAGGCAGTCCAAACCCTTCCTCTGCCTTAACCTTCTGGTGCTCGCCCCCATGCTTCTCGGCGTCGGCTGGTTCTACCTCCACGTGATGTCTTCCTCCGGCATCGCCTCCAGCGGCCCAGCGGCCCTGATCCTCTTGATCCCGCTCGTCCTGATGTGGGGATTGCTCCGGAGAATCTTTGCGACTGGCATGAAGGAAATGACCTCGAACAGCAAGGAATCCCTCCCTGACGCCGGGAAACAGTCCCCGCCTTCAGAATAAGTTCATAGCGAAGGCAGGAGCACGTTCTCGGCATACGCCTTGAACGCGGGCTCCAGGACCGAAATCCGGCCCACCGCCTTCTCGAATTCCGCGGCGGAGTCCTGCTTGGGGCATCCGGAGAGGAACTTCCGGAACCCCGCGGCGTACTTCCCCCCCTCCGCATGGAAGAGGAAGTGGGTCCAGGCCCAGGCCGTCACGTAGTGCTCCCTCACCCCCGCCCCGTTGAACCTGGCGGTGTTCATGGCAAGCAGGTCGGCCAGCGCGGGCGCGGAGAGGACCTTCTTCAGGACCGCGGCCGTGTCCTCCGAGCTCCCCCCGACGACCAGGAGCTGGGCATGGCCGGGAAGGACCTGGCGCCCCAGCACGGACAGGCCGAAGTGGTCCGCCCGACCCTCCAGGACCCAGTCCAGGCGGTTCGGGGAAGCGGTGTAGGCCCGGCTGATCAGGTCGTCGAAGGCATGGACCATCTCATGGGCGGCGACGCGGGCGGTCTGTTCTTCGATGTAGGCGTCGGGATCCAGGCCGGGCTTGTAGTCGGAGGCGAAGCCGAGGTAGCAGACCTTGGTGACCGCGCTGTAGAGGCCCGTGAAGCCGGTGACGGGTTGTCCGAGATCGATCTTGAGCTTCTTCAGGTAGGTGTCCAGGTCCCCGAAGAGATAGACCTTGATGGGCTTGGCCAGGGGCTGGGGGGTCCACACGCCCTTGTAGAACCTCTGATAGGCGGCCAGGTCGTTCTCCAGGAGGGCGGCCAGGCGACGGGCCAAGGCCAGGGTGCGTCCCCCGTACAGGACGAAGTGGGGCGTGTCGATGCGGACCTCGCAGTTCCAGCCGCAGGCCTTGCGATCGGCCTCCCGGAGGGCGGCGGCCTCCTTGGCGGGGATCCATTTCGCCCCGTAATAGACGAGGCCCTTGGCCTGCATCTCCTCGGCTTCGTGGGCATCGGCCTCCTCGGCGGGAACCCAGGCGTCCTTCCCTTTCCGTTCGTCCAGGCGGGCGTGGGCCTCGGCGTTCTCGGGCGAGGCCTCCACGGCCTTCTTCAGGGACTCCAGGCGCTTCTCCCAGAGGAGCTTCTCCTCCGCGAAGTCCGCCAGCTTGAGCCAGGCCTTCGGGTCCTTCGACTCCGCCAGCTTGGCGGCGCGGGCGGCATACTCCGCGGCAGGGTCGGGAAGCTCGGCCGCGCCGGCGAGGGGGGCCAGCAGGATGGAAAGAATAAGGGCGAGCGTGAACCGCGTCACGGGAGGGCCGCCCCCCAGGCCATCACCCGCGGCCCCCCCTGCGGGGTGTAGGTGAGGGTGATGTCGTCCAGGACCGGGGATTCCAGGAGCGGGGCCGTGAGCTTGTCCCAGGGGTCGGTGTTGTCCCCCATCCGAGGCCGGAGGTTGACCCCGAGCCTGAGACGCCCATCGGGGAGCACCAGCGAG
>JAHFOU010000354.1 GCA_023261525.1 Planctomycetota bacterium
CATCCACGCCCTGGCCTCGGCCCTGGACGACATCCTCGACGAGATCGAGGGCGTCTCCAGCCGCATGGTGCTCCTGAGCATCTCCCGCCCCACGGAGGAGGAGATCCGCCTCGCCGCCATCCTGGCCCAGGCCGCGGAGGAGATCGAGAAGGCCGTGGGGAACCTGGCCCACCTCGACGGGGTCCAGGCGTTCTGCCAGCGCATCAAGCGCCTGGAGCACGAGGCCGACGAGATCTCCCGCGGGATGATCAAGCGCCTCTTCGACAAGGAGGACGACGTCAAGGAGCTCATCAAGTGGAAGGAGCTCTACGCCCGCCTGGAGGAGACCGCCGACCGTTGCGAGGACGTGGCCAACATCATCGAGGGCATCGTCCTCAAGCACGCCTGAACCGATGACGCCCCTCGTCGTCGCCATCATCCTGGTCGCCCTGGCCTTCGATTTCATCAACGGCTTCCACGACGCGGCGAACTCCATCGCCACCGTGGTCTCCACCCGCGTCCTGACCCCGGGCCAGGCCGTGCTCTGGGCGGCCTTCTTCAACTTCGTGGCGGCCTTCGTCTTCGGGGTGGGGGTGGCCAAGACCATGGGCAAGGGCCTGGTCGACGTCTCCCAGGTGAACGAGCAGGTCATCCTGGCGGCCCTTATCGGGGCCATCGTCTGGGACCTCCTGACCTGGTGGTGGGGCCTGCCGACCTCCTCCTCCCACGCCCTCATCGGGGGCTATGCCGGCGCGGCCCTGGCCAAGACCCACAGCCTGGGCGTCCTGATCTGGACGGGCTGGTCCTGCAAGTGGGGGATGACCCTGCTCTTCATCGTGCTGGCCCCCCTGGTCGGCATGATCCTGGGCAACCTCTTCATGCTGGCCGTGCTCTGGATCTGCCGCCGCGTCAGCCCCGCCCGGGTGGACGGGTTCTTCCGCAAGGGCCAGCTCGTCTCGGCGGCCGCCTACAGCCTGGGCCATGGGGGCAACGACGCCCAGAAGACCATGGGCATCATCATGGGCCTCCTGGTGGCCTCGGGCTTCTACGCCAAGGACCGCGAGATCCCCTGGTGGATCATCCTGACCTGCCACGCCGCCATCGCCCTGGGGACCCTTTCCGGGGGCTGGCGCATCGTGAAGACCATGGGCCAGAAGATCACCAAGCTGAAGCCGGTGGGGGGCTTCTGCGCCGAGAGCGCCGGGGCGGTCTCCCTGTTCGGGGCCACGGCCCTGGGCGTCCCGGTCAGCACCACCCACACCATCACCGGGGCCATCGTGGGCGTGGGATCGGTCCAGCGCTTCTCGGCCGTGCGCTGGGGCGTGGCCGGACGCATCGTCTGGGCCTGGATCCTCACCATCCCGGCCGCGGCGGCCGTGGCGGCGGTCAGCTATCTGGTGCTGGCGCTCTTCTGATCCAGGGACTGCTCGACCCGCATCGTCAGGGCCAGGTTGCGCCAGATCAGGCGGCACCCGAGCACCGAGGAGACACCGTAGAGCAGGAGGGCCGCCGACGCGGCCGCGAAGTGGACCCCGACGGGAAGCCGCCCCGCATGCACCCCGCCGCCCAGGATGGGCGTCGCCATGACCGTCGCGATGGCCAGGGAGGCCACGGGGAAGAAGCGGATCTTGAAGCCGTGGGCCTCCGCGCTATAACCGGGGTCCAGGCCGTGCTCGTCGACGGCCTGCCGGATCATCTTCCCGGTCCCGATGAAGTAGAACATCCCCATGCACTGCGCGAAGAGCGCCAGGAAGGCGGCGAAGAGCCCGGTGAAGAAATGGTAGGCCTCGTCCCCCGTCCCGGCCATCAGGCGGAAACGCCCGTAGAAGAACGCGAACCCCAGCGCCAGGTTGCCCAGCAGGTTCAGGGTGATGAGGGCGACGGCCATGGGACGGGCAGAATAGCATGAAGGGGATCGCGCTCGAAGCCTCGAACCGCCTCGCCTGGCGCGAGGACCTGCCGGAGCCCGTGGCAGGGCCCGGCGAGGTGGTGGTCCGGGTCTCGGCCTGCGGCCTCAACCGCCTGGACCTCTGGATCCGCAAGGGCCAGCGGGGACCGACCCCCTTCCCCCATGTGATGGGCTCGGACGTCTGTGGCGTGGTCGAAGGCACGGGACGCAGGGTCATCCTGGCCCCAGGGCTTCCGGCCGGCGCCATCCTGGGGCTCCAGCGCTGGGGGGGATATGCCGAGCGCCTGGCCGTCCCCGAGGCGAACTGCCTGCCCTGGCCCGAGGGCCTGGCGGCCCCCCTGGCCGCGGCCTTTCCCCTGGTCTTCACGACGGCCCACCGCATGCTCCATGCCCGCGGGAACCTGAAGGCGGGGGAGTGCGTTCTGGTCCTGGGCGCCGGCGGGGGTGTGGGCTCGGCCGCGGTCCAGCTGGCCAAGGCGGCCGGGGCCCGGGTCCTGGCCGTGGTCGGAAGCGAGGACAAGGCCTTCCGCGTGCGGGGACTGGGGGCCGACCGTGCCATCGTCCGGACGAGCGAGGATTTCGTACAGGCCGTCCAGGACGAAACGATCGCCCTGGGGATCGACACGGCGGGGGGGGAGGTCCTGGCCCGGGCCCTGGGCACCCTGGCCCCGGGCGGGCGCCTGGTGACCTGCGCGGTCACGGCCGGAGAGACGGCCACGGTGGATGTGAAGCGCCTCTACCAACGCCAGCTGTCCATCCTCGGCTCCTCCCTGGGCTCACGGGAGGACCTGGAGGCCGCCCTGGCCCTCCTGGCCGCGGGCAAGGTCAAGCCGGTGGTGGACACCGTCTTCCCCCTGCGTGAGGCCGCCCGGGCCCAGGCCATGCTGGAGGCGGGGGAGCAGTTCGGGAAGCTGGTGCTGGTCCCGGACTGACTGTCTCCGTCCGGTGGCACCCCCAGAGAGGACAAGGGTGTGGCGGGATCCTGCATTCCGGCCCCCTCGCCGTCCTCAACCGTCCTGAAAGTGTAGGGTTTTTCCAA